>JAEURH010000009.1 GCA_016789365.1 Anaerolineales bacterium | reverse complement strand
CAGCAATTAATCACGGTCAATATTTCTTATAATGGCAAAGGGGTATATATTGAAACACAAGATGAAGGTGTGCCTTCTGATGTTCCTGTGCATCGTGTGATTGCCGCGAAAAACTTATTGCCGCCTGAATCAGAAAATGAAATTGAGACACAAACTGAAACAAAAAAAGATATCTTAGACGAAGTCTGGTACGAAGTAGATATGGGAAAAAATATTTGGCAGTTGGTGAAATACATTTAACAATTTCTTACATTTTTTACACACGTCCCGCACCAACCCTGCGGGACGTTTCGCATTTTGGCGTATTTCACATTGGGCGATATAATACAGGTTCAATACAAAATTTTCGAGAAAATTGATGAATCACAAAAAAGAATTTACTGGACCCAACCTCGCCTACATTTTAGAACTGTACCAAAAATATCAGGCGAACCCCAACGCTGTAGATGAAGAAAGCCGTAAGTTATTTCAAGATTGGTCTCCGCTAGATGGAGACTCTACACCTCATACTAACGCTTCACTTCCTACGGTCAACCTGTCTGCTATTACTGGAGCAGTTCACTTAGCCCGTTCAATCCGTTCTTACGGCTACCTTTCTGCTAACCTCAACCCGTTAGAAGACGTAGAAGAAGAGAATCGGCTCGTCAGCCTTGCATTCCATAAACTAACAAAAGAAGATTTAGCATCTCTACCTGCGAGTGTATTAAGTATCTCTGGCACACAAATGGATGGCAACGCCGCCGAAGCGATTGAAAAATTGCGTTCTATTTATTCTGGAACCATTGGCTACGATTACGGTCACATTCGCACGCCCGAAGAACGAGATTGGCTATATCAAACTGCCGAAAGTGGTGTGTATCGTCAACAACCATTTGACAAGAAAAAACTTTTAGAACGATTAAGTCAAGTAGAAGCATTTGAATTGTTTTTGCATCGTATTTACCCGGGCAAGACTCGTTTTTCTGTTGAAGGTTTGGATATGCTCATCCCCATGCTGGATGAAATTGTAGATGCCTCTGCCCGCGAAAAAATGCCCAAGGTATTAATCGGCATGGCACATCGCGGAAGGTTAAATGTCCTCGCGCATATTTTGCATAAACCCTACACACAAATCTTAGCAGAATTTGCCGACCCGAAAGGTCGCGCTACCACTTGGGATGAACTCGGTTGGACGGGTGATGTCAAATATCATGCAGGCGCACAAAAATTAGTGGGTGATGCGAAAGAAATTCATACCGTCATTCACATGCCAGCGAATCCGAGTCATCTCGAACAAATTGACCCCGTGCTAGTCGGTATGGCAAGAGCAACCAACACGAAGGTAGATAGAGGCGGTGCTCCAAAATATGAAAATGCATCTTTGCCAGTTTTAATTCATGGTGATGCATCATTTATCGGTCAAGGCATTGTGGCGGAGACATTAAATTTTTCACATGTGCAAGGTTATAAAACCAGCGGCACGTTGCATATCGTTGCAAATAATCAACTTGGTTTTACTGCCAATGAAAATGAATCGCGCAGTAGTTTACATGCCAGCGACCTTGCCGAAGGTTTTGAAATTCCAGTCATTCATGTTAATGCAGATGACCCAGTTGCTTGTTTAGAAGCAATCAAAACTGCTTTTGCATATCGCCAAAAATTTGAAAAAGATTTTGTGATTAATTTAATTGGCTATCGTCGTTATGGTCACAACGAAGGCGATGAACCGCGTTTTACGCAACCTGTCATGTATCGCAAAATTGATAAGCACCCAACTGTTAGAAAAATTTGGGCAAAAAAATTAGAAGAAGAAAATTTATTAAATCCAAATGAAGCCGAAGAAATTATTCAAGGCTTTTTGAAAAACTTGCAACAAGCCAGCGAACAATTAGATGCCGAAAAAGAATTGATAGAACCGATTCCGACTCCGCCACCAAGTGGTGCTGCACAAAAAGTAAAAACTGCTGTGACGCAAAAACGCCTCAAAGACTTAAACGGAAACTTGTTACTGTTTCCTGATAGTTTTCGCCTTAACCTGAAACTGGTGAAAGCCATTGAAAAACGAAAAACTTTATTTAATGACTCACAAGCAAAAATTGATTGGGCGGCGGCGGAAGAATTAGCCTTTGCTTCTATTCTTGAAGATGGAATCCCGATTCGTTTAACGGGTCAAGATAGTGCGCGTGGGACGTTTAGTCAACGCCATGCTATTTTTTATGATTCAGAAACTGGTGACAAACATATTCCATTACAAACCATTCCGCAAGCCAAAGCCGCTTTTGAAGTGTTGAATAGCCCATTAAGTGAAGCAGGTGCAATTGGTTTTGAAATTGGTTATAGTCTCGCCGCACCAGAGCGATTGGTCATTTGGGAAGCGCAATATGGTGACTTTGTAAATAATGCACAAGGCGTGATTGATGAGTTCTTACTTTCTGGTCGTGCCAAATGGGGCTTTACACCCTCTTTAGTTTTGTTATTGCCACATGGTAATGAAGGTCAGGGACCAGACCATTCCAGCGGGCGGATTGAGCGTTTTCTTGGCTTAGCCGCTGAGATTAATGTTCGGATTGCATACCCCACAACGGCGGCACAATATTTTCATTTGTTGCGCCGTCAGGCTTTGCTATTGAAAACAGACCCATTGCCATTAATTGTGTTCACACCAAAAGGTTTATTGCGTCATCCATTAACGAGTTCTTCGATAGAAGAATTTACCTCAGGAAAATGGCAACGTGTGATAGATGATTCAACTTTGCCTGGTAAAAAATCTGATGTTCAAAACTTAATCCTATGCAGTGGGCGTATTTATGTAGATTTAGTTACTAGTGAATTGCGAAAAGAAAATAAAGATGATGCGATTGTTCGAGTGGAACAACTTTATCCATTTCCTCAAAAACAATTAAAAGCATTGTTAGATGAATATCCAAACCTAGAACGGTTGATTTGGATACAAGAAGAACCGTTCAACATGGGTGCTTGGAATTATCTACGTCCATTGTTGAAGGATTTGGTAGAAGAAAAATTATCTGTACATTATGTTGGCAGACCAGAAAGTTCTAGCCCAGCTGAAGGCTCTTCAACGTTATATCGTATTAATCAACAATTATTAATTGAGCAAGCCTTTGCATTTGAAAAACAATTACAGACGTCAAGCGTTGTGAAAACAAGAGGTTAATATGGCAGTGAAAATTATTGTCCCTGAATTAGGTGAATCAGTGTTAGAGGCAACAGTCTCTGCATGGTTAAAGAAAGAAGGCGATTTCGTCAACATGGGAGATGTGTTGGTTGAATTAGAGACTGACAAAGTCAATGTTGAAGTAGGTGCAAAAAGTGCTGGCGTGCTACAAAAAATTCAAGTTCCCAAAGGTAGTGATGTTAAAGTGGGTGATGTGTTAGGTATGATTGATGAAAAACAAAGTGCATCATCACAACCTGCTGAAATTTCAAAGCCTGTTGAAGTAAAGCAAGAAGTTAAAAAAGAAGAAGTTGTTGAACGTGAATCTATTCCACAAGTTTCACCAGTAGCATCTCGTTTTGCAAAAGAGATGAATGTGGATATTAACAAAGTTGTTGGCACAGGCAGTGATGGGCGCATCACAAAGGCGGACGTGGAATCCTATTTACAAGGTTCATCAAACCAAGTTAGGGCTACGTCTGAAGCGAAGGTTTCATCATCTCAAAGAGTCGTTGATTCATCATCAAGAAATGAAGAACGAGTCAAAATGTCACGCAGGCGTCGCACAATTGCACAACGTTTGTTGGAAGCAAAACAAAGCACAGCCATGTTGACCACGTTCAATGAAATTGATATGAGCGCGACGATGGATTTGCGAAAACGCCGCAATGATGAATTTCAGAAAAAGCATGGCATCAAATTAGGGTTCATGTCATTGTTTACAAAAGCGGTGATTAGTGCATTGAAAGCATTTCCACAAATCAATGCTGAAATTGACGGCGATGATATTGTCTTCAAAAATTATTACGACATTGGCATGGCGATTGGTTCTGAAGAAGGTTTAGTTGTGCCTGTGATTCGGGATGCTGATAAACTTTCGTTTGCTAATATTGAAAAAGCAATTAAAGATTTTTCTGAAAAGACTCAACAAGGAAAATTATCGGTTGAAGATTTACGTGGCGGAACTTTTACAATTACAAATGGTGGCGTGTTTGGTTCTTTGTTGAGTACACCGATTTTGAATCCGCCACAAGTTGGAATTCTTGGTTTGCATAAAATTGAAGAACGCCCGATTGCTTTGAATGGTCAAGTTGTCATTCGCCCGATGATGTATGTAGCATTAAGTTATGACCATCGCATTGTGGATGGGCGTGAAGCAGTTCAATTTTTGGTGCATATTAAAAATTTATTGGAAGACCCCGCTTGGATGTTGGTGGAAGGGTAAATAAAATGCGCCGAGTAATCTCGGCGCATTTTTTGTTAATTTATTTTACGGGCAATGCGGGCTTAGTTTATTCGCTTCATGCACAGCGTTGTACCAATTAAATTCTTCGTTATCACTGAAGTAATAATAAGTTGCGCCGTTGGGCATCATCACAACCGTAATGCCGCCATAACCAGACATAAACGGTGCGTAGAAAGTGCATGAATATTGTGGGAATGCGGCGGGCGTGAAATCTTCTGCCCAAAAGCCGTTGTTGTATTTGAAGCCTGTATTCCCTGTCGTATCCACGCCTCTATCTGATGGATTTTTTTGCATAGAGTCAGCCAGCATGTTAACTTGCAAAATCTGACTTCCATTTGCATAGCCATTATCATTGTTCAAAAACTTAACAACTTTGGCAATGTCATCTTGCGTCCAGAACATGCCATATCCACCAAATGGTGCGCCAGTGTTTGAATTATCAGTGCGGATGGTGCTAACACCTGTACTCAAGTTGATAGGCGCATACACTTCATTTTTCAGCATGTTGAAAATATCTGCACCAGAGCCTTCTTGCGATTGTAAATAATTATTCATAGCGCGCGTGACGATGAACGTATCGGAAGTGTGATAGTTCCAGAATGTGCCAGGCGTCACTTTGTATGGGAAATTAAACGCGGCAGTAATTTTTGTGCTATACGGTTCTGCCAAGAAGAAAGTCTCCATATATGAGCCTGCTTCATCCGATTGATAACCAGCAAGACGATAATTGCCTGTCGCCATATCAATCGTGTGATTGAAAGTGACATTCGTCCATGTGCCAGGGCTGGATGTATATTCAGGCACATAATCTTTAATCAATAGATTGTAAACACCGCTTCCATATTTTTGACCGAGACGCATGAGTGCTATACCCGCAAACGCAGACTTGGCTGTTGAATACGATGCCGCCCGCATACTTTCACAGAAGGCGTATGTTCCATAGCGTGTATTACAACCTGAAACATAATTCGTACCGTTATAGACCACACCATAAAATGTCATGTGGGCGGGTGTGATGCCACTGCCGAACACAGAAACATTTATCCCCGAAGATGGATAATCAGTTGCAAGAGCAGTTATCGGTTTAGTCGGGAGGCGATTGCCTACTTCAGTAGCATGATTGGCTTTATAAGTCGCCGCATTGCTGACTGAATAAGCGGAGTAAGTGGCATTGAGTTGACCCCACAAGTTAACTTTGTAATATACACAAGTCTCTTGTGTGATTTGATAACGAACTTTTGATACGCCACTGTTATTGAACAAGAAAGTCATCACGCCATTGTGCGTGCAGTTTGCATTACGTTGCACCAATGCAAATGGGAATGATGCCCGCGAATAACCGTTATCAGAATTTTCTTTCCACACACGCCCTGGACCAATAATGTAATTCCAATTTTGATGTGTTGTATAAATCAACCCTTGTGTGACTGGAATTAGATGACTGCCATTTTGCACAAACTCAAAACTAAATTCAGGCAAATGTTTGCGTGGGTGGTCTCCATTGCCTGTATAAGCATAAGAGTCTTTAATTTCTGAAAAGCCGCCACTGGTGGCTTCGTTCAATAATTCAAGCCGGCCTTCAAAGACATGGTCAGGCATGGCGGCATTGGCAGGCAAAGCAAACGCGCTGTCATCTACTGGCGCAGTAGATGAGCCGTTGAACAAATCATTGTAAGTGAGCAACGTGCGCGTCACATTTCCATTCCCAGTTAATGGGTCGCCAGGTACAGAACCACCGGGTGGAGGTGTGGGTGTTGGTCCTTGTGGCGTGTTGGTTGGCGTAGGCGTATTTGTCGGAGCCGCGCCAGCCGTACCAGTTACTGTTATATCTTCGGCATAGCAGTAATCACCAGTTGCGTTTGCAGTTTGAATGCGATAACGAACTTGGAAGTTTGCATTTTGCCCCGCGCCAGAAATATTGCTGGCAGTTCCGTTATAAAACGTAGAATTATCTTGTCCGTTTGCTACTGTGCCTATCGCAGTCCAGCCAGAGCCAGTGTTGTATTCAGCATAGCAAAATTCATTTGTTTCAAGCGAACTTGCCGCCATGTTCCAAGTAACGCTGATGTTGGTATACCCAACAGTAGAAACGGTTCTTGTGATAGAAGCCCCGCTTCCTAACAACCTGACAGAGTTTGGCTGAATGGCAGGCGAAGCAACGCCCGAAACATTTCCGCTGGTCGTCCAACCTGAATACCCGCTGTTAAAGTTGGTAGTGTAAATGGTGGTAGATTGTGCATATACCGTAGATTGATACGGCAAAAGTAACGAGAGGATAATGAGCAACGCAATACTTGTGCCGATAAACGACTTCTTCATAGTTGATTCTCCTTTGATGAAATAAAACAAATCAGCAGTAATGTTTATGAAACCGTTTAATCATTCAAAATTCACCAGAGATACACGGAGATAAATGTAGATAAAATCTTAGAAACTAGCGTTTGCGACTCCGTTCATCTTTGTTCATCTCTGGTTAAAAAATTCTTAAACAGTTTCTGAGAGAAATCCCTTGTGCCGCCTCCTTTCAATTATCTACTTGGCAAACCTGTATTGCGATGAAAACCCAATTTGCCCAATGATTCAAAACCATCCTTTGAAACCCCATTGTTTCCATAAATCGGGAATTGATGCCCCGAATCTCTTAATTGTTTCAATGTTTGAGCAAGACCCAGCGTGCCATATTCACGAGTGCGTGTGGTGTGGTCTAAATCAATCATCTCCGTCATAAAAGTTTGATTCGTCCCCGCTTCTTGTAACACGCGCCCATCAGGGTCAATGATGGAAGAACGTCCGCCGCCCCAAGTGCCGACTCCATTCACGCTCACAAAATAACATTGATTAAACAAAGCATTCGCGCGCGCCATCACCAATTCCAATGGTCGGTCAGAGGTTGGAGTCAATGTTGGTTGAATAATCACTTCCGCACCCATCCACGCTAACGTGCGGGCTACTTCAGGAAACCACATGTCATAACAAATACATAAACCAAATCGTCCCACATTTGGAATATCAAACACACAAAATTGATTGCCTGCTGTGGTGCTTGCTTCGTATGGCAACCACGGAAACATCTTTCTATATTTGGCAACAATCTCACCTTCTGGTGAAATCACAACGGACGTGTTGTAAATTTTGTCACCCTCGGTTTCCCACATCGAACCGGGGATTAACCACAGCCGTGTCTTTCGCGCCAATTCACATAACCGTTCGGTTTGAAAACTAGGCACAGGCGCGCTATTTTTTTTCCACCAATCCACATCAATTGGCGTTCTAAATTGCACCAAACCAGGCACCACCAACTCGTGATACACCACCATCCCAATCCATGGCAATTGCTTATGGATATTCATCGCCACGTCAGACATTTTTTCAAACGTCTTATCCATATCCCACGCCTCCACAGACATTTGTACTGCCGCAATTCCAAATAAACGACTCATAGAAGATTCTCCATAATAATTAATCTACAAAATGACAAGCGACTTCTCTCGCGCCTCGTTTCGATGAACTCAACGCATCGCTTACTTGACGTAAAACTGGTTCTGTTTCCTGACATATTTGTTTTGCTAGTGGGCATCGTGTATGAAACCGACAACCCGATGGCGGATTTACCGGACTCGGCACATTGCCTTCTAAAACTTTTAATTCACGTTTGTTCTCTACCACAGGCATCGGAATTGCCCCAAACAAGGCTTGTGTATATGGATGTAACGGTTCATCAAATACATCTTTTGCATTGCCTACTTCCACCATTTTGCCTAAATACATCACCCCAATCCTGTCGCTGATGTGACCGACTACGTTCAAATCATGTGAAATAAATAAATACGTTAATCCAAGTGATTTTTTCAAATCATCTAACAAATTGATAATTTGTGCTTGTACCGAAACATCCAAAGCGGAAGTGGGTTCATCCAACACAATTAATTTTGGATTCAATGCTAACGCTCTAGCAATCGCAACTCGCTGACATTGCCCGCCAGACATTTCATGCGGAAATCTATCTAAATGTTGCTTACCCAAACCAACTTGCTCTAGTAATTCGATGACGCGATTCTTAATTTCAGATTTTTCTAAAACATTATGAGTCAGCAATGGCTCGGCAATAATCTGCTCCACTTTCAAACGCGGGCTTAACGATGAAAGCGGATTTTGAAACACAATTTGCATTTCACGCCGAATAGGTTGCATATCTTGCTTTGCAATGGAGGTGATGTCTTTATCATTAAAAATAATTTGTCCAGAGGTAGGTTCGATGAGTCGTAGAATCATCCGCCCGAAGGTAGTTTTCCCGCATCCAGATTCACCGACCAAGCCGAACGTCTCGCCAGAAGCGATTTTCAAATCAACGCCATCCACAGCATAGACGTGTCGAATATTTCCCGAAAGCCATCCGCCTGGCAACCGAAAATGTTTTTTGAGGGAGTGAACTTCAATTAGATTTGTCATAATGAAATTTGACCACTGACGGCAGACGACGGACCGCGGTCTTCGGTCTGCGGTCTTTCATTAACTAAAAAGCATGAGGCGTGATGAGTTTCATTAATGTTAAACAATGCAGGCGACTCAACTTTACATTTATCAAAAACAAATTCACAACGTTCTGCAAATGCACAACCTTTGATTACGCCAGGGTTCGATGGCACAGAGCCAGAAATCGCCGCCATTTTTTTGCCGCGCATTTGTGGTTTAGGAATTGCATTCATCAAACCACGCGTGTAAGGATGTTGTGGGTTATTAAAAATATCTTGTGTTGTGCCAATTTCTGCCACACGACCCGCATATAAAACGGCGAGCCTATCGCATGTTTGCGCCACCACGCCGAGATTGTGCGTGATGAGAATGACAGAAATATCAAATTGTTTTTGTAAATTTTTTAATAGATTCAAAATTTGCGCTTGAATGGTGACATCAAGTGCAGTCGTGGGTTCATCAGCAATCAATAATTGTGGACGACATGAAAGTGCCATGGCAATCATTACACGTTGTTGTTGTCCACCCGAAAGTTGATGTGGATATGAATTTAAGATTCGCTTTACATCTGGCAAACCGACTGCCTCTAGCATTTCACTCGCTCGTGCGTTTGCTTGCATTGCATTTAAGTTTGTATGCTGACGAATGACGCGCATCATTTGTGAGCCAATTGAAAAAACTGGATTCAACGATGATGAAGGGTCTTGAAAAATCATGGCGATTTTTCCGCCACGTATATCTTGCATTTCGGCGTTTGATTGTTCAAGTAAATTAATTTCATCAAATCGTATTTCGCCGTTTGTAATCGTAGCGGAACGTGGTAAAAGTTTTAATATCGAAAGCCCAGTGATTGTTTTTCCACAACCCGTTTCGCCAACCAAACCAAATACTTCGCCACGTTTTACATCAAATGAAATACCATTCAACGCTTTCAATGTGCCGCGTGATGTTTTGAATTCGAGTTTCAAATTGGATACAGTGAGTAATGAATTTTCGCTCATAAAAAATTTTTGTATGCCATGCGGGGAGATTGCTTCGTTGGCTTGGTCTCGATACTTGCTTCGCTTTGCTTAGCAAACTCGACCAGCGCCTCCTCGCAATGACATGAATTATCTATATTGCCTCGGGTCGAAGATGTCTCGTAAAGTGTCGCCTAATAAATTGAAAGCCAGCACAACAATAAAAATGGCAAGCCCAGGGTATGTGGCAACCCACCATTGATTCAAAATTAATTCGCGTCCTTCGCTTACCATCAAGCCCCAATCTGGTGAAGGCGGTTGTGTGCCAAGCCCTAAAAATGCCAGCCCACCCATTGCAAGGATGACTGTTCCCAAATCCACAGTTGCTTGCACCAAAATAGGGGAGATGGTATTCGGCAAAATGTGCCTGACGATAATCACCGCATCTTTGACTCCGACTGCTTGTGCGGCTTCAACGAAATACCTTTCTTTTAAGCTGACAGCGACTCCGCGCGCAATGCGTGTGTACCAGGGCCACCACGAGATAACTAATGCAATGGCGGCTTTATCTAATCCGCGCCCTAATGCGGAAGCAATAGCCATTGCCAAAAGTAAAGATGGAAATGCCAAAAACAAATCTGTGATGCGCATGATGACTTCATCAAGCCAACCACCTTTGTAGCCAGCCAATGCGCCTAATGGAGCGCCAATTAATACAGCAAAGAAAACAACACCGATTGGTATGATTAATGCAGGTCTGGCACCGACGAGAATGCGGCTTAATAAATCACGACCGAGTTTATCTGTACCAAGCGGGTGTTCCGCAGATGGCGCTAATAACGAATTGCTTGCATTGGTTCTACCTGCACCTTCTTCGGGGTAAGGCGCAATTTGTTTTGCAAACAAAGCAGTAAAAATAAAAAGAATGATGATGACTGTGCTAATTAAAGCAAGCGGATCACGCACGATGACAGCCACCACATGCCGAAAGGTGCGGGTGTTTTCTGTTTCAACAGGAAGCACGAGAGGAATGTTGGTCATATCAATTCAAACTCACGCGCGGGTCTATCCATGCTTGTAGCAAATCAACGATTAAGTTAATCATCACATAGCCGAGTGCGCCGAATAAAGTCACACCCATGATGGCGGGATAATCTAAATTGGTTAAGGAACGAACAGTAAATAAACCTAAGCCAGGCCAGTTAAAAATAATTTCAACAAAGAATGTGCCAGTTAATGCAAATGCAAACGTTAAACCAATCACAGTTAATGTTGGTGAGATTGCGTTTTTGAGTGCATACAAATAAATGATGATGTTGTTTTTGATTCCATAAGCGCGGGCAGTGCGGATGTAATCTTGTTCTAGCACTTCGAGCATGGCGGCGCGTGTCATGCGGGCGATGAGTCCGATGGGGTAGGCGGCTAAGGTAAAGGCGGGGAGGATGAGGTGAAGCAAAGCATCCTGAAACGCCACCCAGTTTTGGGTCAAGAATGAATCGATAACGATGAAGCGCGTAATCTCTGTCACCGGGCTAACGAATCGCATATCGCTATCTAATCTGCCGGCAAGCGGAAGTAAATCTAAATTGCGAAAGAAAATAATTTGAAGAATAAGTCCGAGAAAGAAGGCTGGCATCGAAACGCCAACGATGGAAATAAAACGCACAAATGTATCGGGCAGTTTGTTTTGCCATTGTGCGCTGAGTACGCCAAGCGGAACGCCGATGAGCGTGGCAAGAAACATACCTGCGAAAAGTAATTCAAGTGTGGCTGGCAGGCGACCTGAAATTTCTTCGGTGATGGGGCGTTTGGTGGAAATGGAATTGCCTAAATCGCCTTGTAATAATTCGCTCATGTAAATGGCGTATTGCGTGGGCAGGGGTTTGTCTAAACCAAGTTTGATGCGCACGCGTTCAATTTCTTCGGGGCGTGCTTTGGGACCGATGTATAACGCGGCGGCATCGTTTGGCACAACACGCGCAATAAAAAACGTGATGATGGATACGCCAAACAAAACAAATATTGACGTGAGCAAACGGCGGAGGATAAATTCAAGTTGTCGCATAGCTTAAGAACCGTCCCGCAGGTTTGAACAATAGAAAATATTATTCGAGCAACCTGCGGGACGTTTTATAGGGTGAAGGTCAATTAATTTGCGGGTCTCAAATCATAGAAGAAGTATTGAACAAATGGATAGTTCAAATTGTACTGGAAGCCTTCAATGCTGTTTGGAATGATGAAGACTGCTTTGGTATCGAAGAAGAAGAGACCGGGTGCTTCTTCATATAGTAAATTCATCGCTTCAACATATTTTGCTTGTGATGCGGCGCGGTCGCTGACAACCAATGCACCTGCTTCATCAATCAAAGCATTGTAATCAGCATTGTTCCAATAGGAGAGATTGAAGAATGGTTTTTCGGTGTAATAGAACAAAGACCATAAATTATCTGCACCTGCATCGGAGTAAGTGGGCCAATACAAAACAAGGAATATATCTTGTGCATTGGCTGGGTCGGCTTTGGCTTCTTCCCATTGTTGGTTAAAGGCAATTGCCTCAATGGTCACATCCACACCAATTTGGGCAAAAGAGTCTTTGATGAGTGGGGCATAGGCTTCGTGAGTGGCA
This sequence comes from Anaerolineales bacterium, assembly GCA_016789365.1. Lineage (GTDB taxonomy): Bacteria > Chloroflexota > Anaerolineae > Anaerolineales > Villigracilaceae > Villigracilis. The sequence continues at coordinate 41,195 of JAEURH010000009.1, read as the reverse complement.
TTTTCTGCGGCATAGGTTAAGCGCAGACTAAATCCGCCACCTTCATAACCTGCTTCTTTTAATAACTCTCTGGCTTTGTCTAAATCATAGGTATATTGTGGCACATCTTCTGACCATGGGAACACACCAGCGGGTACAGGTCCACGGCTTTGAGTGCCAAGTCCTTTTGCACCGATTTTGATAATATCTTCATACGGAATAGCATACGAAAGTGCTTGGCGAACTTTGGCATTATCTAATGGCGGGCGCAAAGTGTTGAAATAGCCAACATAGTTAAAGAAAGAAGGCTCTTCACGATAAGTAAAATCTGGGTTGTTTTTGAATGCGACATAATTTTCGCTTGGAATACGAGTGACCAAATCAACGTCACCAGATTCAAGCATTTGTTGTTGAGTCAATGCTTCTGGCACAATTTGCACTAACACAGTATCAAATTGATTATCTTCCCAGCCACCCCAATAATTTTCATAGGCTTGGAAAACGATTTCTTGGTCTGGCACATACGATTCAATTACATACGGACCTGTGCCTGCTTCTTTGCCGTCTGCCCAGTAGTTTTCATCTGCCGCGGCGGCATCTAATGCTTTCGGGCTGACAATCCACGCCGCATATAAAGAAGAAGCGATTAAGTCAATTGGTGCGGCAACGCTCAAATTGAATCTCACAGTTAAATCATCAACTGCTTCAATGCTATCTACCATCCACCAAATGAATGAGGCGCCGCCTTCTGTGCGTGCGGCATCCAAAGATTTAACCACAGCATCGGCATTCATTGGTTCACCATCATGGAAAGTCACACCTTCGCGCAAGTAAAACGTCCACACTGTACCATCTTCATTTGATTCCCAACTTGTGGCAAGCAATGGCGTGTACTGTTCAGCAGAGCCAGGCGGGTTGATGCGAATCAACTGCTCATACACATTCGCCATATACGCCGCTTCGGTTGAGAACGAAGCAATCGGGTCCCAAGTGGTGATGTTGGCAGTGTTGGCAATTTTCAACACGGATGGGGCTGGCGGAGGGGCTTCGGTGGGGGCTTCCGTTGCCGCCGCTTCTGTGGCTTCAGGCGGGGCTTGGGTGGCGGCTGGCGCACACGAACTCAACGCCACAGCCAGTAAAACAAACACGGTCACGAACAAATTAAAGCGTTTCATAGATTCTCCTCTTTCTTATAAAGGTAGTGTTGCAATCTTAACATGCCCCGTTTGCAAAAAGTTTGCAGATATAATTGAAAAAGATGAAACCATCTATTCTTCTGCGGACGAAATTTCTCGTTCCACGCCCGCGCGCCGATGCCCTTCCCCGACCACGACTATTAGATTGGCTTCAAGCCAACGCCGATAAGAGATTGACTTTAATCTCAGCCCCAGCAGGATACGGCAAAACGACTTTGCTAGCTGACTTTATTAACGCCTCTGACCTAGCTTATAGTTGGTTCACGCTAGACGCTCAAGATTCAGACCCGACCGTTTTTTTAACCTACCTCATCGAATCCTTGCGGAGTATGAAGCAAGCGCCCGAATCGCTTACCCGCGCCATCGGGCAAACCGCGCAGTCTTTGCTGGATAGTGCCGAGTCCATTTCACCACAACGGGTGCTGACCGTTCTACTTAATGAACTTGCTGAACAAATCATTTCGCCATGGATAATCGTTTTAGAAGATTATCATTATGTTGCTAGCCCCGTTGTTCACCAACTGATAGATTTTTTTCTTGAAAATGCTCCCGATGGATTGCACATCATTATTTCAACACGCGTTGACCCTCCGCTGGGGTTAGCAAAATTACGCGCGCGTGGTCAACTGGCAGAATTACGCGCCTCCGCTTTACGCTTCCGTGACGATGAAGTGACCAAATGGATGCAATCCGATTTACCAAGTTTGCCAAACGAAAGTTTGAATTTATTAAGTGAAAAGACCGAAGGCTGGGCGGCGGCTTTGCAAATTATCCGTTCTTCGTTAAGTGGGCGTGATGCACAAGATGTCAATGCCATGCTTTCAGGTTTGAGCGGTTCACAACAATTTGTATTTGATTATTTAGCCGAAGAAGTGTTCAAACGCTTACCTGAAGATATGCAAGAATTTTTATTGCGCACTTCTATTCTCGGGCAAATGGATGCTTCTGCTTGTAATGTTGTGGCGAATGTAACAGATTCGCAAACTGTTTTAGAAGAATTAGAAAAGCAGAATCTTTTTCTTTCCAGTTTAGATTCGCACAGAAAATGGTATCGCTATCATTATTTGTTTCGTGAGTTTCTTCTCAGCCGAGTACAACGCGTCGAAGCAGAATCAGTTATCAGCCTAGAAAGAAGCGCGGGCGTGCATTATGAATCGCAAGGTGAGTTGGAAGTCGCATTGAGTCATTATCTTAATGCGCGGGATTATGAATCCGCCGCACGCGTGGTATCTATCTTTGCGAGTGATTATGTTGAGCGTGGACGTGTGGAAGTATTGCATCGTTATTTGAATGCCTTACCTGCCGACTTAATGATAGCCAACCCTGAATTATTATTGCAACATGGCAATACGCATTGGCGGCTTGGGCAAACAAGTGCGGCAATGGCATCTTATGAAGAAGCGCGTTACTCATTTGCATCACAATATAATTCAAGTGGCGTGTGCCGTGCATTAACTCGCTTGGCAGAAATCAATCGCGCGCAAGGCAATTATCGCCAAGCGGAAACATTATCCAATGAAGCCTTATCACTTGCAGATGTGAATCACGTCGCGCGGGCTGAAGCATTAATGGCTTTGGCAAAAAGTGTTGGTTTCTTAACAGGCATGGATAACGGGCGTGAAATTGCCGAACGAGCCATTGAAGAAGCACGCTTAGCATGGAATGACATTAGTCCTTTATCACGGGCAAATTTTTTACAATCATTGGGTCAAATTTGTTGGTGGCATGGCGACCCGCAAGCCACAGTTAGATATTGTCAAGAAGCGTTGCAAATTGCTCCCGAAGAATTTTCTCCAATCAGCGCACAGGCTTATATTAGTTTAGTGACTCCATTTTTATATTGGCGTGAATTAGATAAAGCATTGCATCATGCCGAACGTGGTTTACAAATTGCACAAACGTTGCATCTCAAAGAATTATTGCCGAGCGCATATACGGCTTTAGGAAATGTATTAACTCGCTTAGGTGAAACAGCGCGCGCCGAAGCGAGTTTGCGTCAAGGCATGGAAATTGGTCAGCAGTTGGGTTTAGCATCTTATGAACAATTAATGGCAACAGGATTTTTAGCATATAACTTGTGTGGGCAAGGTCGTGTTGATGAAGCCCGTCAATTAGCAGAAGGTGCGTTGTGGTCTTACATAGGCAACCCCGACACGTATGAAGCGTATGTCTGCCGAAGTGTGTTAGCAGATGTGGCATTAGAGAATCGTCAACTAGAAAAAGCCGAATCGCTTTTTACAGAATTAATTGAAGTAGGCGAACGCCGTCAATTTCGCATTCCGTTAGCGATGGTGTATTTTGGTTTGGCTTATATTCATTTGGAAACCAAACGCAACGAAAGTGGATTAACGTATGCAAGAAAAGCATTACGTTTAATTGAAACATCGCGCGTCTTTCAATTGTTTTTAGACCAAGGCGTACGCTCACAAATTGTCACTGAAGCATTAATCAATGCGGGCGAAAAAAGTCCATTCCTTGAAAAAGTTTTAGAAAACTTACCAGAAAAAACAATTCAAGTTTCTATTCCAAACCGTACTTCGATTCAAGTGCAATGCTTCGGGAATTTCCGCGTGCTATTAAATGGAGAAGAGATTTCACAAGAGCGTTGGGTCTCAGCCAAAGCACGAGATTTGCTCGCTTACTTCGTCACCATGCGCGGACAAAAAACGCCAGCCGATAAAGCCTTCGATGCAATTTGGGGTGAAAAAGAATCAACCAGCCGCACGGCATTTCATACTGCTTTATCACGTTTGCGAAATGCACTAAAAATCGGAGAAGAAAATCCGCGTTTGATTTTGGTTGAAGTGGGTGAGTATTGGCTTGATTCCGCGCGCTTCACAATTGATGTGGATGAATTTAATTCTGCATTGGCGCAAGCGCGCGCTATCAATAATCAAAATCAACGCGCAGAGTGGTATGAACGTGCTGTCAATTTATATCGCGGCGAATATTTGCAAAATTTATATTACGAGTGGGTTTTTCCCGAACGCAGAAGATTGATGCAATCATATCTCATCGCTTTGCAAGAACTGACAACTTTTTATTTAACAAATCAAAATCCAAAACAAGCCGTTGCACATATTGAAAAAGCGATTCCACTTGACCCGCTCAATGAAGATTTATATTGCCTAGCGATGAAAGCCTACGCCGAATCCAATAACCGCGCCGAAGTTTCTCGCATCTTTTCTGACCTCAACCTGATTCTGCAAACCGAACTGAATACTAAACCCCTGCCTGAGACTGTGACTTTATATCAAGGGTTGATGAACAAGGGTTAACCTAATATCAACGTAAGTATTGAAAAAATTAACTCTTTATCGCTTGTTCTATTGCTTGGGTAACAATTTCTTGCAAAGATTTTTTTTCTAAAACAGTATGTGATATTTGACCTTCTATTGCCAGAGCAATGATGCCATGTACTTGCCCCCAAATAATAACTGCTAACACATCCGCTTCACCAGACTTAATTATGTTCGCTTCTTGACATGTCCGAACAATATCTATCACTTGAATAAATGCTTTTTGAGAAACTTCTACAAAGGCGGGATAATCCTTTTCTTTTTCCAGTGCACTCGAAAACATAATTTTGAAAATATCTTTGTTGGCTAAAGCAAACTTGACATACGCCTGTGCGCCTTCGATTAACTGTTTCTTTGGATTATTTGCATGAGATTTAATTGCAGAATCTAATGCTTTCGATAATCTTTGAAACCCTTCTGTTGAAATTGCCGCGATCAGAGATTGTTTATCTGAAAAATGTGAGTAGGGGGCAGTGTGGCTAACGCCAGCCTTTAATGCTACTTTTCGCAGGCTTAATTTTCCAATGCCTTCTTTTGCCAAAATTTCTACACCTGCTTTTATCAAAGCGTTTTTCAAATCACCATGGTGGTAGGTTTTCGATTTCATAATGACAATCTTGCCTTAAAATCTTGACAGTGTCAAGATTACAATCTAAAATGCAGAAGAAAATATAAACTGGAAAAAAACTATGTCAGACTTTTATGCTTTGAAACAACAAATTGTCGAAACCGCCCAGAAACTTGTACACAAAGGCTATTTGATGGCGACTGGTGGCAACCTTTCGTTGCGTGTAGTCGGTCAGGATGCTTTTGTAATTACACCTTCCAATTACGATTACATGAAAATGAAGCCAGAAGATGTGTGTGTGTTGGATTTTGATTTGAATGTCATTGAAGGTGAACTGAAACCTTCAGTCGAATCGGCAATGCATGGCGCGGTATATCAAGTCCGCAAAGATGTGAATGCAATTGTGCATACGCATCAAGTGTATACAAGTGCATTGACATTAATTAAATCACCAATCCCTACTTTGTTTGACGAACAAGCCCGTTTTCTTGGTCGTCGTGTAGATATTATTCCGTATGCCCCGTCGGGAACTTCGCTTTTGAAAAACATGGTGGCGAAGCATGTCAAAAATCATAACAACGCTTATATGATGCAAAATCACGGCGCGTTGATATTTGGTCACGATATGGAACGGGCTGTTCATAACGTAGAAATTTTAGAAAAATGTGCGCTTGCTTATTTATTAGCCATTTGTAGCGAGAGAAAAATTAGCAAAATTCCGCTGGCTGTGCGTGAAGTTGCCTTTTCGAAATTGCGTAAAGACCAAAAGAAAATTGAAAAAGGCGAGAAAGCAACTGGCGGAGAATAAAATGACTGAACAAGGATATGCCATTCGTGAATATCACGATGTAAATGAAATTTATAAAAAATTAAATAACTTAATTCGTCAGCCATTGCGTTCAATCAAACGCGATAAGATGACGGAGTTTTTATCTTATTTTGATGAGCAATGTAAACGCTCAAAAGAATTAACAGACGAAGCTAAGAAATATATCCCTGGTGGTGTGCAACATAACTTAGCATTTAATTATCCATTCCCGTTAGCCATTGAAAAAACTGAGGGTGCATATTTATGGGATGCCGATGGAAATCGTTATATTGATTTTTTACAAGCAGGCGGTCCAACTGTATTAGGCAGTAATTACGAGCCTGTGCGTGAAAAAGTTCTTGAGATGTTAAAGTCTTGTGGACCTGTGACAGGTTTGTTCCATGAATATGAATTGAAGTTAGCAAAATTAATTAATCGCTTCATGCCCAATGTAGAAATGTTTCGCATGCTGGGGTCTGGGACTGAAAGCGTCATGGCGGCGATTCGTGCGGCGAGAGCATATACAAAGAAAAAAATAGTTATCAAGGTGGGCGGAGCGTATCATGGCTGGAGTGATAGCATGGTGTATGGGTTACACATCCCAGGCACGGGCAGGTTAGAAGCGACTGGCATCCCGCGTGGTGGAAGTGTATCAACCAAAGAATTTTTTCCAAACAATTTAGCATCCTTGAAGCGTCAATTAATTTTGAATCAATTAAGAGGCGGAACTGCGGCGGTGATTGTAGAACCATTAGGACCAGAATCAGGCACGCGACCTGTGCCGTTTGACTTCAATCAAAAGGTTCGTGAGTTGTGTGATGAGTTTGGTGCGCTTCTGATTTTCGATGAAGTTGTTACTGGTTTTCGTGTTGGTTTGGGTGGTGCTCAAGGTTTCTTTAATGTAAAACCAGATTTAACTGTTTTTGGAAAATGTATTACAGGCGGTTACCCAATGGCGGGCGGTGTGGGTGGGCGAGCGGAAGTGATTCAACGTTTTGCGGCGGGCATTGGTGGAATTGGTGAACGTGCTTATATTGGTGGAACGCTTTCAGCAAATCCGCTTTCGTGTGTGGCGGGATATTACTCATTGTTCGAAATGGAAAAAACAAATGCACCTGTGATTGCGGGGCGTGCAGGTGACAGACTTGCACAAGGCTTACAAAAAATAATTGAAAAATATGATTTGCCATTTGTTGCTTATAACCAAGGTTCGATTGTGCATTTAGAAACATCAGGCGTGATGTTATTAGATTTACGAAATCCATTTCGTTTGTTGAAAGAATTAAAACCACGCAAACACATGATGGAAGAAATGGGCGCGGCGTATACCTCGCAAGGATTAATCACATTGGCGGGTTCACGCATGTATACATCTATGGCGGATACGAATGAAGTGATAGATGATGCATTAAATAAATTTGAAACTGTTTTAGCGGCTTGTGCATAGGAGCATCATGGCAAACAATTACAAACTTTATAGTTATCGTTGGGTGGTATTGGCTGTGTTCATGTTTATTAACTTAACCATCCAAACCTTATGGATTACATATGCTCCCATCACTGGACCTGCCGCAAGTTTTTATAGTGTGACCGATTTGCAAATTGGCTTTTTAGCAATGACGTTTATGATTGCTTTCATTCCATTATCCATTCCAGTTTCATGGTTGATTGATACATACGGATTCAGAATCGCCGTTAGCATTGGTGCCATCTTAATGAGTATCTTTGGTTTGTTACGTGGTTTTGCTGGTGAAAATTATTCTTTGGTTTTGTGGAGCACCATCGGCATTGCTGTTGCACAACCTTTTTTATTGAATGCTTGGACTAAAGTACCCGCCAACTGGTTTGCGATTGAAGAACGCGCCACCGCTGTCGGATTGGTGACACTGGCTAACTTAGTGGGTACTGCCTTGGGCATGGTTTTGACTCCGATTCTCACGGAAACGATTTCCATTCCAAATGTGCAATTGATTTATGGCGGTGTGACCGCATTTTCAGCAGTATTGTTTTTGTTATTTGCAAAAGAAAATCCGCCAACGCCTCCCGGACCAGATGGAAGCCAGGTGCGTGCTTTGATGTTAGATGGACTCAAACATGCATTTACAGTCAAATCATTTTGGTTATATTTGTTTGTTTCATTTATTGGCTTGGGAATTTTCAATGGCGCGACCACATGGGTAGAGAACATCATTCGTCCACGCGGGTTTACTCCAGTAGATGCAGGCACGCTTGGCGCATTGATGTTGATTGGCGGAATTTTGGGCGCAGTTATCATTCCGCCATTTTCGGATAAGCAACGAAAACGTCAGCCTTATATTTTGTTCGGCTTACTACTTGCAATCCCTGGGTTAATTGGCATCACTTATGCAACCAATGCAACACTTTTATTTATTTCTGCATTTGCAATGGGGTTTTTCCTCGTGAGCACCAGCCCGATTGGAATGCAATATGCTTCAGAGATAACGCAACCGACTCCTGAAGGCACATCGAATGGGTTGATTCAATTATTTGGTCAGGCTTCGGTGGTGTTTGTGTATATTATGGAAGCACTGAAAACATCAGATGGTTCGTTTACACCTGCATTAATTCTTGCTATTGTATTATTAGGTATTAGTGCATTTCTTGTAACCAAAATGAAAGACCCGCAAAAATAAGTTCTACTATAATTATCAACATGAACAACGAGAAATTAATCCTTGCTGTTGACCTTGGAACTTCGGGTATGAAGGTTGCTTTAATTACTATCAATGGAAATGTGATTGATTGGGAACAAGAAGCCATTAAAACCATTATCACACCAGATGGCGGAGCGGAACAATCTCCAAACGAATGGTGGTCAGCATTTTTATCTGCATCAGGAAAGTTGTTGAAACGCACTCAATTAAATAAAAATGTAATCGCAATTTGTTGTTCCACACAAGGCGAAGGAACCATTCCAGTTGATAAAGAAGGCAACGCACTTTTCAATGCTATTTTGTGGATGGATATGCGGGGTAAACAAAATCTACAAAAACAGTTGGGTGGATTAATTAACATAGATGGCATTGATTTATTTAAGATTTTACGCTTCATTCATCTAACGGGGGGGATGCCTTCTTCAACTGGAAAAGACCCTGCATCCCATACCTTGTTCATCCGCGATACACAGCCTTCTATATATGAAAATACTTATAAATTCTTGAATGTATTAGATTACATGAACTTGCGTTTGACAAGCGAGTTTGTAGCGAGTTATGACTCCATTGTCACATCATGGGTGACAGATAATCGCGATGCGAAAAATATTAAGTATGATGATAGTTTGATTCGCACGTTAGGTATCGAACGCGAAAAACTCCCTAACATTGTTCCATGCACACAAGTCATCGGAAATTTAAGAACTGATGTTGCCAATCAACTTGGGCTTTCAAAAGATGTAAAAGTAATTGCAGGCGCTATTGATAACACTGCCGCATCTATTGGTGCAGGCACAGTCAATGACAATGAACTGCATTTATATATTGGCACTTCATCATGGATTGCCGCTCATGTCCCATATAAAAAGACAGATATTTCTTCGGGCATTGCATCTATTCCATGCGCTGTGCATGGAAAATATTTATTAACTGCATTACAAGCCACTGCTGGTGGAAACCTCACTTATTTACGAGATAACGTGATTTATCATAAAGATGAACTATTACAAGAGGCAGATGTCCCTAATATTTTTAAAGTGCTAGACCAAATGGCAGAGCGCGTGCCTGCTGGTGCGAATGGAGTGATGTATACACCGTGGTTATGGGGCGAACGCGCTCCAATTGAGGACTCTACACTTCGGGCTGGGCTGTATAACTTATCGTTGAACAATACAAGAGAAGATATTATCCGCGCATTTTTGGAAGGCATTGCATTTAATACACGTTGGTTGCTCTCTCCCGTAGAAAAATTTTTAGGGAAACAAATCAACAGCATCAACATAGTTGGAGGCGGGGCACAATCAGATGTGTGGTGTCAAATCTTTGCGGATGTAATGAATGTCGAAATCAAACAAGTGACTGACCCGTTATATGCCAATGCACGCGGTGCGGCTTGGATTGCCGCCGTTGGATTAAACGAAATTCAATTTAATGATATTCCACAGTTGGTTAAATTCAAAAAAACTTATCAGCCACAACTAAAAAATCGCGCGTTGTATGATGATAAGTTTGATGTATTTAAGTTGATTTATAAACAAATGAAAAATATTTATCGCAGGTTGAATGGATATTAAGAATCAAAAAACACAGCAAATGCTGTGTTTTTTGATTCTTTAATTTTATATCTTCGGCAACTTGAACCCAGACTTACTCATTACATAATCACGTGCTTCATTGACTGATTTCTTAACGGCATTCCAATCCACATGTAGCAACTCACCGTTGCGTTTCATCGGTTTGCCTGCAACGAAAACAGAATCAACATTGCTCGTATCCATGCCCCATACCACTGCGCCAATCGGGTCGTTGATAGGGAATACGTTGGGTTTATCAGTGCGTAACATAATCACATCGGCTTCTTTGCCAGGTGTGAGCGAACCAGTTTTATGTGCTAAACCATTTGCGCGTGCGCCTTCAATCGTTGCATATTCCAATACATCTCGTGATGTAATTAAATCTGGCGCATTGGGGTCGCCTGCTAGTTGACGTTCAAATGATAAAGCGCGTTGTAATGACATCACTGAACGCATCTGTGTAAACATATCACCAGGTACATTCGTTTCAACATCTACGCTCAAACTAGGTTTGAGTCCTCTATCCAAGAATTTTTGAATGGGTGGCATACCATGTCCCATCATCATTTCAACGGGTGCGGCTAATGAAACTGTACCGCCTGTATCCACAATCATTTGAATTTCAGTTAGGTTCAATGTAGTGCAATGAATATAAGTTGTATCATTACGCAATAAACCTGCTTCACCCATTTCTTGCACTTTGCCTTCCATGCCGTAAGAACCAACACCTACATGAGTCGTGATGCGTGCATCTACTTCGCGTGCAAGTTTCCAATGGTCGCGTGCAATTTCAAAGTCAACAAACTCAGGTCCTGGCGCGGCGAGTGCATACGTCAGCAATTGGTCTTTCGATGAAAAATATTCTTTGGCGGCGCGTACAAACCAACTGGGTTGTCTATCATTCCAATCACCCCACCATGGGAAGCCATACGCAAACACGCCACGCATACCAGAATCTTGCAATGCCTTAATAACGGCATCAGTATGTTCAGGTGAACCTTGAATGTGTGACCAATCTAACAATGTCGTAATGCCTGCATCCAATGCACCTAAAGCACTGACTAAATTTCCAATGTACGCATCTTGTGGGCGGAAGGCTGGAGCGAACTTTCCTAACACAAAGCGGATGTAACCCTCGCGTCCTTCTAAGGGGGTATCTGCTCCTACATTCCTCAACAAACCTTCCCAAATGTGACGATGTGTATCTACAAAACCCGGCATCACAATCATGTTAGAAGCGTCAATTACTTCGGCACCGTTATAAGCCAAATTAGGTCCAACGGCTTTAATTTTTGTACCTTCAATTAACACATCTGCATTTCTAAAATTTCCTAAAGCCGAATCCATTGTGAGAACGGTTCCGCCTTTAAGTACAATTTGTTTCTTTTCAGGTGGGAAAGCAGTTGCATCACCGACATATACTTTTGGTAAATCACGCAATTGACTTAAGCGTGAACCCTTGACTAACCTTTGCACACGTTTGTAATTGAGTTTGATTAATTCTTTAAGGTCATTAATTTGATAAAACGCCAAGCCTATTAATAAAAGCAAACCAATAGCAGTTAAACCGACAACATTACTTAAACCAAGTAATGGAAGAATGTTGATAATAAGCGTAAGGAATAATGATGCGACAATTGCACCAATAAATGTGCCGCGTCCACCCATGAGGCTTGTTCCGCCTAACACTGCCGCGGCTAAACTTGACAACGCATAACTTGACCCAGCACGTGGGTCACCGACACCGACTTGAGCCGCAAGGAATAAAGAAGCCACTGCCGCCATCAACCCAGACATCACGAACGCACCGACTCGAATCATGGTGGTTGGCGCACCGATTCTGCGCGAGGCTTGAGCATCATAGCCGACTGCTCGGAGCGTGAGTCCTGCTGGGGTTGCATATAACCAAGCATCCCACAAGATTGCGGCGATAAACATCACAATAAATGCTATGGGGAGAAATCCAACGCTGGTGGTCAGAGTCTTTAAAAATCCAAAATCAATTAAACCTGCGGCAATCGGGCGCAATGAGAGGGCAATGCCATCTAAAATACTTAATGTAGCCAATGTGGCAATAATGGCGGGTAGTTTTACCCAACGAACAAGTGTGGCATTAAACAGCCCGACAAAAATACCCATAGCGAGAATGGCTAACACACCTAGCAAAACTATATTTGGTGGCGCATCTGCCACGATGATGAAGGAAGCGATAATTATGCCCATCGTCATGGTTGAGCCAACGGAAATATCAAGGTAGCCAGCCAGCATGGCATTCACTTGTGCCATTGTGACCAATGCCAATGGAATGGTGGCGAGTAATAAACTTCTTAAGTTGAAATCGGATAAGAAGGCGGGCGATTGTGAAGCAGTGTAATTGCCGATGATAAGAATTAAAATAATTTGCAGTGCAACAGAAGTCCATGCCCTTACGCGGAATACATGCTTAATTTTTTGCCATAACATACTGCCATTGCGCACATCGCGGATAGCATTTTTTATTTTTCGGCGCACGAGTTGAAACAGTTCGAGCATGTTAGTCTCCTCTATCTTTATCCAAATTGGTTGCGGAACGCGGTCCCGCAACGCGTGGGCGACCATTCAACCCAAACCCAATACCGCCGACAATTGATTCAATGATTCGTTTTTCACTTAAATCAGCGCGTTGAATTTCATCAATGATTTGCCCGCGTGACATGACAATCACACGGTCACATAATCCGCTTAATTCAATTGGGTCACTCGATTTGACAATCACTGCCGCGCCTTCGTTTGCTTTGGCACGCAGGGCTTCATAAATATCAAGGCGTGCGCCTGCATCTACACCTTGGGTAGGTTCATAAGCCAAAATCACATTTACAGACTCACGCAAATGTGGACGTGTTAATGAAACTTTTTGTTGGTTGCCGCCAGAAAGAAATTGAACAGGTTGTTCTAAAGATGGCGTGCGTACTTTAAGTTGTTTTACCAAATCGGTCACTTTATCAAATTCACGTTTTCGGTTTACCCAACCGAAGTTACTAAATTTATCTAACACTTGAATGGTGGCATTATTTCTCACGCCTAACACGGGAAAAAGCGCTTCGTGTTTTCGATTGCCTGCTAATAATAAAATGCCAGCCCGCACGGCATCTACTGGCGAGACCAAAGTTAATTCTTTACCTTCACACATCACCAAGCCGGCTTTCGGAGGAATTTGCCCTGATAAACATTTGAAAAATTCTGCTTGACCATTTCCCTCAGCCCCTGCCAAGCCGACAATTTCGCCTCTTTTGACCGTCAAGTTGATGGGTCCAAACAAGGGTCCCTGGAATCCCGTAATCATTATCACGCTTTCAGCCTTTTCTGGGTTTTCCAAAACAGGTGGGAACGCCGAATGAAATGGTCTGCCAATCATCAACGAAACTAAATCTTCTTCAGACATATCCGAAGCGTTATACGTACCTTGACTTTTCCCATCTCTTAATACAGTGATGCGATTTGCAATTGTCAGCACTTCTGGCAGGCGATGACTCACATAAACCACGCCCACACCACGCTGTGCGTACGTCTGAATCGTTCGATGTAACAAATCAACTTCATCAGGACCGAGTGCTGTCGTAGGTTCATCTAATAAAAGAACTTTAGGGTCGCCCATTAATGCTTTGACCACTTCAAATAATTGACGTTGCGCTTGTGTAAGAAACATAGTCGGCGCATCGGGGAATAAATCCAATTCAAATTCAGCCAGCGTATCAGTCGCCCATTTTTTCATTTTCCAATAAACCGGGCGGCGATGAGGTGGGGCAGATATAAACAAATTTTCTTTTACCGATAAAGAAAGCACTTGTGAGTTGTCTTGATATGCCATTCCCAAGCCAAGGTGGCGAGCCAGTGCAGGTGAGTCTTTGCGGAGGCGTTTGCCTCCAATTAATATAGTGCCTTGGTCAGGTTCTACAAACCCGCTCGCAATTCCGAGAAGCGTTGACTTTCCAGACCCATTCTCTCCAACTACAGCATGAACCTCGCCTGCGCGGCAATCTAAACTTACTTTCGATAAGGCTTGTACTGTTCCATATTGTTTTGAGATACCTTGAAGTTCAAGGACAAATTGTTGAGAGTCTGTTTGCATAGAGGACACTTTCATCAGAATTTATTGCGGAGTGGCTTTTTGCTTTTGCAAAAAGCCACTCCTATTTTTTTACCTATTTACCCATTGCTTTGAAAATCTCTATCGGAATCATGGATGAGATTGAGCCTTCTTGTGGCACATCAGGGTTGCAGGTGCCTTTGGTCAACTCACGCAAGACCGGAGGAATGACGATGCCATCGGCTGGGAGTTCGTAGCCTTTGAGTTTCATCATAGCGGCAGTGAGGGCAATGCGGGATTGATAGTTGCCACCCGACCCATAGAAGACCTTGAAGTTCGGGTTATCAATTTTTTCCCATTCACAGAACAGGCTCATTTCATCAGTTCGAAGCGTCAAAACAATATCTAATGGAAGACCTGCTTGCTCGTAAGCACGAATGCCACCCATGAACGAGTCAGCGGCTTCGTAACTGTAGCCTTTAATATCCGGGTTGGCACTGATGAAACCAGAGACTGCTTGCAATGTGCCTTCACGTGTCCAACTTGTATCGGCACGTCCGACCAATTCAATATCTGAACTGAGTGCCGGCTCTTCACAAGATTGCCAGTAGGCAGATAAAGCATTACCTGGTGTACCGCCGAGGAATGCAACTTTGCCACTACCAACTTCTTCATTCAAAGTCTCAGCAAACAGTTGACCTAAAAGACAGACATCTTCAGCCACAAAGGTTGCATAGTCTTTGCCGGGTTCGCCAATTGCGCCGTATGAATGTGTAATTGCGACAATACCTTGTGCAGTTGCTTCACGCACAGCAGGGAGGAGTGCTTCACCTGCATCAGGGAAGAACACAATAATGTCCACATCTTGTGCAATAAGGCTGTTGAAATCGGCGATAGAGCGGGCGGCATCACCAGTGGAATACATGAAGGCAGTGGTGTAAATAATCTTGCCAATTTCTGGATAGGTCAATGCTTGCAAGATGAATTCCATGTGGGTCATTTGTCGCCAGAAGTTTTCACCGAACCCATCTGCTAACGCAACGGTGATTGGACCACCAGTGCCGGTCTCGCAAACTTTATCTTTCCAGCATTTCACGGCGAGGTCCATGCGTGCTTGGTCAACAGGTAGCCCTGCACGGTAAAGGGCCGCTTTTGCAATTTCATTTATTCCATCTGCTGTACCAATGGATTTTGTCAAGACTGCAGGGTCGGCATCGTAACGTTCACCATACTGGTCAGCGCCTTCAATGCCAGGTCCTAATTCAGCAGGTGGAGCATCTGCTGGTGCATCCGCTGGGGGAGCATCTGCGGGTGCTTGTGTTGCCGCACCACCGCCACATGCGGCAAGTGCTAGCATCAGGATAATCATCAGATTGATTACATATACACGTTTCATTTTTCTTCTCCTTAGGTTGGTTATTATCTAAAAGGATACATTTAATTTTTAGATATCCGCTGTACTAGCGGGCATCGAGTCATGTTGCCTGAACGCCTCCTTTCTCATCTTCGGCATTATTCTTTTTGAATCGGGAAATACCAATCAGCGAGTTTTCGATTAGGGTGACGATACGGTCGCCAGAAATGACCATACCGCCAATAATCGCAATGCCAAACACTGTAAATTGCAATGCGGTGGGAAGACCCAACACCCGCAACATTTGGTTCAACAAGACAAGGAAGAAAGCCGCTCCCCAAGTGGAGATTGCATTTGCCAGCCCACCTGTGAGTGAAGCACCAGCAATTACTACTGCCGCAATTGGTCCCAGTAGATATGGCGCGCCCAATACCAAACTTGGACTACGCAGGAATCCCGCTAGCACTATGCCGTTCAAACCATACAACAGATAAGCAGTCATATAAGCAAGGATGACATACCCATTGACCCGCAAGCCTAATATCCATGCGGCGTGTGGGTTGGCACCGACTGATTGAAATTTGCGACCAAATTCGGTGTAACGAAATATCAGCACTAAAAGGATGGAGATAATGGCAACCATCCAAACAACATTGCTCAAACCAAGAAATGGTGCGGTAATCCATGCGGCAAAGGCTGGTGGTACAGAGGCTTCGTTTGGTACATTATCAGCATACGCCAGTGCCACACCATAAATGATTTGCCCCATTGCCAGCGTGACGATAAGCGGATTCAATTTCAGCACACCAACAAGCGTGCCAGAGATAAGCCCAAGTAAAAGAGAAACGCCTAATGCTGTTGCAATTGCAACGGGCAATCGTTCATCAAGATTGCCAGATATGCCGACCGTCACCAGCGCGGCGAGCGTCATCACGCCGGGAATTGACAAATCAATACCGCCTGTCATCACGACTAACATTTGACCCAGTGCGGCAAGTGCCAAAAAGGAGGTCAGAGGTAGAACCGTTGTAAAGGAAGTGCGCGTGAGTGTGGCTGGAGCAATCCAATAACAGGCAAGGAGTAGCAACAAGATACCAATCCAAACAGATAAATAGCGGGACGAAACCACAATTGAAGTAAGAAGCGGAGAGGTTGTCAGATTTTTCATCGCAATTCCTATAATTCTGGTAACTTGAAACCAGATTGAGCAACAACATAATCGCGTGACTGATATGCCTTGTTGCGTAAATCATCCATATTTACATTCAATAACTTTCCATTTCGTTTCAATGCTTTGCCCGCCACAAAAACTGAATCAACATTGCTGGTATCCATTCCCCAAACCACTGCACCAATCGGGTCGTTGACTGGCAAAATATTGGGGCGGTCTGTTCTCAACATAATGATGTCTGCTTCTTTGCCGGGTGTGAGTGTGCCTGTCTTATCTAACAAACCATTGGCACGTGCGCCTTCGATGGTTGCAAACTCAATTACATCGCGTGAATTCAAGAAAGATGGCAAGCCACGTTTGCCTGCAAGTTGCTTATCAAAAATCATGGTCTTTTGCAGAGAATGAACAGAACGCATTTGTGTGAACATATCGTTTGGCATATTGGTCTCGACATCAATGCTCAAACTTGGTTTCAATCCGCGGTCTAAAAATCTTTGAATGGGTGGCATACCATGACCCATATTCATTTCAACAGGAGAAGCAAGTGAAACTGTTCCGCCTGTATCAACAATCATTTTGATTTCATCATCACTCAATGTGGTGCAGTGGATATACGTCGTATCATCCTTAAGCAAACCTGCTTTGCCCATTTCAGCAAGTTTTCCATGTTTGCCAGCAGTACCAACGCCGACATGAACAGTAATTCGCACATTTAATTCACGTGCTAAATCCCATTGTGATTTGGCTACATCAAATGGAGTAAATTCTGGTCCAGGCGGGGCAATGGCAAACGTCAACAATTGGTCTTTGGATGAAAAATATTTTTTAGCAACATCGCGAATCCATGCTTCTTGTTGTTCATCAGGATTTTTCCACCAGGGATAACCATACGCAAACACAGCCCGCATCCCAGATTCACTCAATGCTTTAATAACTGCATCGGCATGGTCGCGTGTGGTTTGAATGTGAGACCAATCCAAAATTGTGGTAATACCTGCATCAATTGCGCCGTATAAGCCAACAAGATTTCCTATATAAGCATCTTCTGGGCGATAGACTGGTGCAAGTGTGTTTAAGATGAAAGATAAATAACTCGCTTCGCCTTCTAAGGGGACATCTGTTCCAATGTTCCGCAGAATCCCTTCCCAGACATGGCGATGCGTATCAATGAAGCCTGGCATCACTATCATGTCTGAAGCATCAATCATTTCTGCATCTTCAACATTGATATTCGGACTCACTGCTGAGATTTTTGTACCTTCAATCAAAACATCGGCGCGATGAAAGTTCCCGATTTTTTTATCAAGGGTTAAGACGATGCCGTTCTTAAGCAGAATTTTATTTGCCATAATTATTTCATCATGCGTCCGCCATCAACGCGCAAGTTGACTCCGTTCACGCCACCATTTTCTAAAAGAAATACAGCGGCATCGGTTACTTCTGCAACAGTGACTAAACGCCCCATGGCGGTGCGTGACTTTAAGTTATCTAGCACTTCTTTTGGTTTAGACATCCATGCTGGCGTATCACCAACTTGACCGGGGTGAATGGCATTGGCTCGAATCGGTGAAAGTTCAATTGCTAAAGAATTAATCAATGTAGCCATAGCACCATTGACTGTTGTAATAGTCGTCGAGCCAGGATAAGGCTGGTCTTTAGCGAGTCCACCATAAATCAAGATAGAAGCGTCTGGTCTCATCTTGGAATGAAGGACATGCACAACTTCGGTATATCCAACCAATTTGAGTGTGACTAACTTAATCGCTTCATCCACGTTGTATTCACGCACTTTGTTATCGTCACGATAAATGCCCATCACCACAACTCGCAAGACATCATCAACATTTGCAAGCGCGGGAGCAATGCTATGCGGTTCGGTTAAATCAAATGCAACAGGAACACAATCACCGCCGAGTTCTTTTGCAAGTGCCTCAGCGCGTTCCATTGTGCGGCTACTTACAACCACACGATGACCTTTATCTACATAATGTTTGGCGAGTGCTTTGCCTAATTCATTGGTTGCGCCTGCAATAACAACAGTTCCTTTAGCCATTGCTTCCATCCTTTTTATTTAATTTTTCTTCAAAATATTTCCAATCGCGTAAGAAGCGATATGAATAGCGGCGTGATGGTTGAGGTGTAGCGGTTTCTAACCAACGCACAATTCCATTTGTATTATTTTTAAATTCATGGATGCAACCAACACCTGACCAAGCCACATCACCGGGCTTGAGTAAATAATGAATGCCATCAAACTTGCTATCTACTTCGCCTTCTAAAATTAAATATGCTTCTTCAAGCGGATGGTCATGTGGGCTAGCCATACCACCGGGCACATACTGCACCATGAACATCGTTGCGAGTTGAGCACCTAACTCACTATCAATCATCATCTTGACAGTAATGCCGCTATACACAAGCAATGCTGTGCGCATACTTGCAGACAGTGCTAACAAATCTTGCGATTGCTTCGTTGGATCCATATTTGCATCAGAGATATGACCAAATGCTCGCGTGCGTGGGTCTCGCGCATCTACTGTGATGGGATTAACTTTCGGCAATTCTGTAACAGGATATACATCATCCATTCCCATGCGTGGTTGCGGAGCGAGACTCTCTGCCCAACGGACAGTTTTATTACTTTCATTTCTTAATGCATGAGGTGCGGCAACTTGAATGAAACCATAATCACCTTCTTTCATTAAGTATGTGCCATCACCTGTTGCACAAATCAATTCACCTTCAAGGATGTAAATACTTTCTTCAAATGTATGCAAATGTGTATCAATGCTCCCGCCTGGTTCTAATTCACATAAATTAAATTCTTGATGCACAGAACCCGTTTCACGATTCACAATTGACCAAACGCGATAGCCTTTGCTTATTTTTTCATATGCCTTTGGTAATTTGTAATCCGCATCTGCGGCAGTTTTAACAATGTGATATTTTTGCATAGCGCATCCTCTTATTGATATTGAGACCAATCTCGTTCAAAACGAAAAACTTCTTTGGCAGGTGGCAATGGTGCTTGTGTTTCAATCCAGCGCACAGGTTCATTACCAACATTTTCAAAACTATGAATACAACCAACGCTTGTCCAAATTACATCACTTGCGCCGAGGTCATATTCTTTTCCATCGGCAATTGCTTTCACACGCCCGCTAACGATGTAATATGATTCTTCAAAGGTATGGTCATGTGGGTCAATTTTTGCGGCGGGCATGTATTGAATCAAAAATAATGATTGATGAATTGCACCAAATGAACGGTCAACAAACATTTTGATGGCGACTCCGGTGGTGGGATTGAATCCTTCCATTTGAGATGCACCACCGGGCGTTGGCAATTGCGCCTCATCAAATTGACCGACAAAACTGGTCCCGTTTTCTGAAACATTCGCTTCGCCTGAGGCGCCGAAGAACGTGTCGCGTCCATAATTTATGTTGCGGGGTTGAGGTGAGTGCATTTCTAACCATTTTGCAGGTTTATTGTTTGCATTATGAAAAGAATGTTTCACACCCGTACTGATTAATCCATAATGACCAGCACTAAGTTGATGAGTCTGCTCACCAACTTGTAGTGTCACATCACCTTCGAGAATGTAAAAACTTTCTTCAAATGAATGGATATGAGATTCAATTTTTCCATTCGCATCCAAATAACAAATGCCTGTACCCATGTGAACGGAACCCATATCACGATTGACATAGCCAGCATAACGAAAGCCAACACTATGACCTTCATATAACTTTGGTGTTTGAGCAGTGCTTGCGTCAATTTTGGATACGTAATGCATGGTTATCCTTAATTTAATAATTGCAAAGGTTCTTCGATTAAATCTGCAAGTGTCTGTAAAAATTCTGCACCGCGTGCGCCATCTACCACGCGATGGTCACAAGATAAACTCAAAGTCATCATCGGTTGTACAGCAGGTTGCCCATTGACTGGTACAACACGGTCTGCGATTCTGCTGACAGCCAAAATCGCGGCTTGGGGTGGATTGACGATTGCATTGAAAGTATCTACGCCGTACATGCCGAGATTGCTAATGGTGAATGTGCCGCCGCTTAAATCATCAAGAGTCAATTTATTAGATTTTGCTCTGCTGACAATTCCGCTACGACTAGAAGCCAATTCAGTAAGATTCATTTCATCGGCATGGTGAATTACGGGAACAAGTAAACCGTCATCTACTGCAACGGCGAGTCCGATATTTACGTCATGATTAAGCATAATGTTTTCATTAATCCATGAAGCATTCAGGCGTGGATATTTTCTTAAAGCAACGGCGGTTAACTTGACTAATAAATCTGTATAAGTAATTTTTTCTGTAGAATTCTTTTGGGCTTTTTCTCGCCACGTCACCAAACGCGAAGCATTGACTTCTCGCATTAGGTAAAAATGTGGAATCGTCGTCCATGCTTGGGTGAGGCGGTCTGCCATGACGCGCCACATTTTAGAAGTAGTAATTTGGGAATTGGGAATTGGTGAATTGAGGATTAGAGAGTGGAGATTGGAGACTAAGATTGCGCCGTCTGGTCCTGTGCCTTTGATGGTGGATAAATCAATGCCATTTTCTTTGGCTAAGCGTTTTGCTTTTGGAGAGGCGAGGATGCGAGATGGAAATACATCTTTCCTCTTTCCTCTTTCTTCTATATAAGCAAGCACATCTTCTTTGCGGACTTGCCCGCCATTGGTTTTTATTTTTGTAATATCTAAATTATGTTCTGCGGCTAAACGCGCGGCGACAGGGGTAGCAGAAAAAGTTTGGGGCTTAGCAGATGTCGATGGAACTGAAACAGGTTGAGGCGTGGATGGAGGCGTTGCATTTGATTCTGATTCACCGGGCGCGAGAATCAAAGCGATTCGTTGACCTACTGGAATCACATCACCAACTTGAGCGGTGATGCTTGCTAACGTTCCAGATGCAGGCGCTTCAATTTCAACCGTGGCTTTGTCGGTTTCAATTTCCATCAATGGCTCGCCCTTGGTGACGTTATCACCTTGCTTTTTGAGCCATTGAATCAATGTGCCTGTTTCTTGTGCCATGCCCAAAGCGGGCATGATGACATCTTTTGCCAAAGTGACTCCTTAAGGCAGACCTGCGCCGCCGTAATCAACGCCGGTGTAATCAATATTTTTGTGAGATTGTGTTTCGCGTGTTTCAGAAAGTGGACCTATGGCTGTGTAATATTTTTTACCAACTACCATGAGTTGCTCGGCAGGGAAGCGAGTGATGACTTCGCAACCATCTTTGGTGACAACTAATTGTTCTTCGATTCTTGCGGCAGACCAACCATCAGATGCGGGCCAGTAAGTTTCGAGTGCGAAGACCATGCCTTCTTTAATTTCTTCTGGGCTATCAAATGAAACGAGGCGACTGAAGACAGGTTTTTCCCAAATGGCAAGACCAACGCCATGTCCGTATTGAAGCGCGAAAGCCATTTCTTCATTTGCTACACCAAACTCTTCCGCTTTGGGCCATAACTTGACAATATCAGCAGTAGTTACACCGGGTTTGATAGCATCAATGGCGGCATCGAGATAATAACGACAGCGTTTGTAAGCATCAATTTGTGATTGTGATGCTGAACCAACAGCAAGCGTACGATAGTAACAAGTGCGATAGCCCATGTAACTATGTAAAATATCAAAAAAGGCTAAGTCACCGGGGCGAAGCAAACGGTCACTGAAAATATGTGGGTGAGGGCTACAACGCTCACCAGAAATTGCATTCACACCTTCTACATGTTCAGAACCAAGGCTATATAAAACATTATTGACGAGTCCAACGCATTCGTTTTCACGAACACCCGGACGCATAAATTTATAAAGTTCATCGTAAGCGGCATCTACCAATGCACAAGATTGTGCGAGGAGCAAAATTTCATCTTGCGTTTTGATGACGCGTGCCTCTTGCATGAGTTGTTGACCATCTACAACCGTAATGCCTTCTTTTTGTAAAGCGAATAAAACAGGTGGTTCAATTACATCAACACCCACTGGTTCTTTATGCAAACCACGTTCTTCCAATTCAATGCGGATTTTTCGAGCAACATCTTCTGCACGCTTTGCGCCGGGTGGCATTGCTCCACGCAATGTAGAAATACCAGCCCGAGAATTTCCCTCACCGAGCCATGAACAATACATGTCATGATGTTTGGCGGCGATTCCAAAATCCCAATTGATTGGATTGGTATCTTGTGGCAATAAACAAAAACGACCGAGTTTATCAATTGCCCATGTGCCAATCGTAGTATTGGTGATGTAACGAATGTTTGCCATGTCAAAACATAACAAAGCACCAATGTTTGATTTCTTTAACTCTGCTTTGATACGCATCAAGCGCTCGTGGCGTAAGCGGTCAAAGTGGACGCGTTCTTCCCAATCGACCCCCATTGTTCCAAATGTTTTGATTGGCATAGTGGCTCCTTATGTTTCGTTGGTCGAGTGGGCGAAGCCCGTACCGAGACCAACAGTTTTCAAAAATATTTTTGTAACAAGAATTACTTCGGTTATTTATGGTCTCGATACGTCCTTCGCTTTGCTCAGGACTACTCGACCATCGAGTAATCATTTATTGCAAAGTGACTTTGCCATTTCGAATACACCTTTGGCATTCGGAATTGTTAAGTCTTCTAGTGCAGGTGAAAAAGGTATCGGAACATTCATTGCGCCCATGCGTTTGACTGGCGCATCGAGATAATAAAAGGCTTCATCTGCAATCACAGAAGCCAACTCAGCCGTCACGCCATATTGTTCATAACCTTCGTCAATAATGATGGCACGACTAGTTTTCTTAACTGATTCAACTAACGTTTGTTTATCCAGTGGAACTAACGTGCGTGGGTCAACCACTTCAGCACTGATACCAACTTCTTCAAGAAGTTTTGCCGCATCTAAAGCGACATACACCATACTGCTTGTTGCTATTAAAGTAATGTCGCTTCCTTCTCGCTTGATGTCTGCTACGCCTATCGGGATAATGTATTCTTCCTCCGGAACGTATCCCTTGACCGTTTTATACATCATCTTGTCTTCGAGAATGACAACTGGGTTGTCATCACGAATCGCGCTTTTCATTAATCCTTTAGCATCATACGGTGTGGAAGGAACAACAACTTTGAGTCCGGGAATGTGACTGTACCAAGCATGCAACGATTGCGAATGTTGCGCCGCAGAACGACGACCTGCTCCCATCGTTGTTCTCAATACCATCGGCACTTTGAGTTTCCCACCAGACATATAATGAATCTTCGCGGCTTGATTGGCAACTTGGTCCATAATCAAGCCGCTGAAATCACCAAACATAATGTCAACAACAGGGCGTAAACCTGTCATTGCCGCACCAACTGCAAGACCTGTAAAACCGGGTTCAGAAATTGGCGTATCTAAAATACGGTCTTTACCAAATTCATCAACTAAACCATTTAGTACTTTAAATGTTGTGCCTGCTTCGGCAATGTCTTCACCAAGCATAAAAACCGTTGGGTCGCGACGAAGTTCTTCGGCTAAGGCTTCTTTAATAGCGTCACCGAAAAATATTTCACGTCCATTTGCATTAGGCATAGACATGGTTCGTCACCTCTTCTGGAGCGGGGAAGGGGGCATTCAACGCAAAATTGACTGCTTCTTCTACTTCTTTTGAAACTGTAGACTCAATTTGCTCAAAAATGCCAGC
This sequence comes from Anaerolineales bacterium, assembly GCA_016789365.1. Taxonomy (GTDB): domain Bacteria; phylum Chloroflexota; class Anaerolineae; order Anaerolineales; family Villigracilaceae; genus Villigracilis. Next base: position 16,824 of record JAEURH010000009.1, on the reverse strand, counting down.
ATCTGCCAAACCATTTTCAGTTAACCAACTCGATAAATTCTTGAGCGGGTCATTATCATTTTTCCATTTCAATTCTTCTTCTTTGGGTCTGTAATACTCTCTAGCAATATCCCCCACATGATGTCCGTGATAGCGATAGGTGTTACACAACATAAATGCTGGACCTTCTCCCTTGCGTGCGTGTTCTACAAGTTTGATTGCGGTTTCATGAACTTCACGAACATTCTGTCCATCTACTTCTACTGTCAAAATACCAAACGCTTCTGCACGTGCTTTCATACTACCCGCTGTGGATTCCGAATGATGTGTATATTCGTTATACAAATTATTTTCACAGACATAAATCACAGGTAACTTCCACAACTGTGCCATGTTCATTGATTCATACACAAGCCCTTGCCCTAATGCACCTTCACCGAAAAAACAAACTGCAACTCGTCCATTTCCTAATCGTTTGCTAGCAAATGCCGCGCCTGTTGCAATCCCAGAACTTCCGCCAACAATTGCATTCGCGCCGAGGTTTCCTGTATCTTGGTCGGCAATGTGCATTGAGCCACCTTTGCCATGACAATACCCAGCATCCTTACCCAGCAATTCGGCAAACATCTTATCTATCGATGCGCCTTTTGCTAAACAATGTCCATGCCCGCGATGTGTGCTGGTGATGTAATCTTCTTTATTCAACGCTTCACACACTCCAACTGCAATCGCTTCTTCACCAATGTATAAATGTGCTAAGCCGGGCATCTTCGCGCTTTGATACAACTCATTGACTTGTTCTTCAAATGCGCGAATCTTGAACATTTGCTCGTACATGTGAAGCAATTGTTCGCGGTCAATAGTAGATATAGATTCCGATTTTTTCGTTTTCACTTGAGCCATTTCACGCCTCTTTCTTCGGGGAGAGTTGTTCTACCACCTTGAACAAGACTGCAAAATCCTCATCTCCCCAGCCCATTTCAATGGCTTGGGTCAGCATTTCATTTGCAAGTTCAGCAGTTTTTAACGTCACGCCTAACTCTTTGCCTAAATCCAATGCCAATTGAATATCTTTTTTCATCATCGCCGCGCTGAACCAAACTTCTTCTGGCATTTTCAAAACAAATGGTGCTCGATACTTCATGGCAGTAGATGCGGCAACGCTACTTAATAATCCATCCAATGCTTCGACGCGGGGAATACCACTTCGTTCCGCCAGCAATACACCTTCAAATAAAGAAATTAGTTGCGGAGCAATATTGAGATTAATGGCAATCTTCATCGAAACGGCTTGACCACTTTCGCCAACATAAATAACTTTTTGACTCAATTGCTCAAAAATGGGGCGAACTTTTTCTAAGGCTTCTTTGTTTCCCCCAACATAAATAATCAAATTGCCAGCCTCCACAGCCGAAACGCTCCCAGACACGGGAGCATCTAACATCTCCGCGCCAGAATCCGCTACACGTCTAGCAATGAGGCGGGTTGTTTCTGGGCTGACAGTACTCATATCCGCATAAATCTTTCCAGTCGAGAGCCCAGCCAAAATCCCCTTATCTCCATCAGTTATGGACGACAAAGCCGCCGTATCCGCGACCATACTCAGCGTGATATCGGCGGCTTCAGCCACTTCTTTCGGTGAATTTTTCCAGCGCATTCCAGCTTGAATCAGAGATTCGGCTTTCGCCCGCGTGCGGTTATAGCCATAGACTTCATGTCCGGCATCTAACAAACGCTTTACAATTCGACTTCCCATCAAGCCCAAACCAACAAATCCGAGTTTTGCCATGAACAGACGCTCCGTTGGGATACTTGCAGGATATTTTAATTAAACTGAACACATTATATTGAATTAAATTGTTTTGTCAATAAATACTGAACAAAAATAGAATATTTTAAGGTTATTTGCCTCAAAATGGCTTGCTTTGTTCATAATAACTGAATATAATCGGCTTAGGTGACTAATGACTGACACAACCCCTCATCAAGCCCGTGCCATTGGAGAGAAGCTTCGAGCAGTTCGTCAAGAACATGAAATGAGCCTGCGCGAGTTAGCAGATAAAGCCGAAATTAGTGCGAGCATGTTGAGCCAGATTGAAACGGGGAAGGTTTTTCCATCGGTGCGTTCTTTATATAGCATTGCTTCGGCATTGAATGTTTCGATTGATTATTTTTTCCCCGAAGAAAACGAAACCAATTCTTCAGGAAATACATTGAATGGTGTGATTGGGGAAATGACTGCCAGCGAAATGAGAGATGCAAACCTAAAAGGAGTTGCTGAAGTTGTTAAAGAATTCCCGCCTCGAACACAATCATCCTCTATTGTTCATGCCAGTAGCCGACCTGTGATTCAATTAAAAGGCGGGGTGACGTGGTCTCGCCTCACTGCGCTTGCGGAAAGCGGAGCTGAGTTTCTGGAAATTACTTACGAGCCCCAAGCCATGTCTGGTGACAATATGTCGCATCATGAAGGTAGAGAGTTTGGTTTAATTTTAGAAGGACAGCTTGTTGTTGAATTAGGTTTTGAGTCTTATACATTAGGTGCTGGCGATAGTATTATTTTTGAATCTACAACGCCACATCGCCTTGTAAATAAAAGTAACAAACCAACAAGGGCTGTGTGGGTGGTTTTGAGTCGCGCTTAACTTCACTGTGTGGGGGATGTTAATTTTTTCAAAGTTTCGCTCAACACAATCACTGACTTTGCATATTCTTCTAACTCAATATGTTCATTCGGTGTGTGATCTAATGTAGAATCTCCTGGACCATACACAACTGCTGGACATTTCCACACAGGTGCGACGATATTCAAATCCGCTGTTCCTGTTTTATAGACGAAACGCGGCTCGCCACCTTGTGACCTGATTCCGCTTAAGAAACTTCGTACTAGCTGAGTGTTTTTCTCGCATGCCCATGCTGGGATTGCAAAACCTTTTGGTTCAACATTTGCATCTCCAACAATTTCTTTCAAACGTTGATACCAATCTTCTGGTGATACTTCCACAGGCAAACGGACTCCAACCTTAAGAGTTGCTTGTTGCTCAAAACCATCTTGACTTGAATCAATTCCGCGCAAAGTCAATAACAACTGGTCAAATACTCTTTTCTTATCTTCATTGAATCCATTCACATACGCTTTGATTTTCAACCAAACATCCACAGCCACTTCTGCCGCAGTTTCTTCTCCACTGGCTGTGTGAGTCTGCTCGCGTTTAACAATCACATTCGCCCAAGCACTTCCTTTATATCCAAGTGCGATTCTGTCCCAATGATTTGGCTCACCGATAATTGCAAAGTCTGGTTTATATTGATTGACAACAAATCTTGCCCCTTCCGAATCTCTTTCCTCTTCTATTGCTCCAATCACAACAAACTGCCATCCATCTTTGATGCCTACATTTGCAACTGCATCCACGAAACACGCCAGTGGACCTTTCGCATCCACAGAACCACGCCCATATACAACTTCCCCTCTCCTCTCAGGAGAGGGGTTAGGGGTGAGGTCAACTTTAATTTCACCAGACACCGTATCAATGTGACCTAACAAAATAACTTGCTTTTCCCCTTTCCCTATCACGCCAACTGCATTGCCTACTTCATCTATAAAAGATTCATCATAGCCAAGCGATTTCATTCGCTCTACCAACCATTCAACAGCCCTTCGTTCACTTCCCGAAGGGCTGTATCGTGAGACCAAACCAATTAAAGTATCAAAATCACTCATCCGTTTCCAATCCGCTTATCCGCTTTGCCGAAGGCAATCCGCTACTCTGCTGAACTTAAATCCATCACCAAAACTTCGGTCAATGCATCTACTAAATGATCCAATTGTTCGTAAGTAATCACCAACGGAGGCAACAAACGAACGACCGTCATTCCCGCATTCAAAGCGATGATATTCGCCTCTTGTAACGCTTTGATATAAGGAGCAACTTTTTGTTTCATCTCAATTCCAACCATCAAACCCATTCCACGAATCTCACGAATATTTGGAGATTGAATCGCTTTCAATTTTTCCATCAAGTATTTCCCCTTCGCTTCTGACTGCCCAACTAAATCTTCTTCTTTAATAACATCCAATGCCGCATTTGCAGCCGCACATGAAAGCGGATTTCCACCAAATGTTGAGCCATGTACGCCTGGAGTTAAGTTCTTAACATTTTTTCCAATCAATACAGCACCCATTGGAACACCACCTGCCAATGACTTTGCACAGCACAATAAATCAGGTGTGATTCCAAAATGTTCAATAGCAAAAAATTTTCCAGTGCGACCAAAGCCTGTTTGAATTTCATCCACAATCAACAACGCACCACGTTCATCACAAATTCTTCGTGCAGCTTGAACATATTCAATCGTCGCAGGGTACACGCCACCTTCGCCTTGCACCACTTCTAAAATCACAGCAGCAGTCTCTTCATTGACCGCTTTCTCTAACGCTTCAATATTGTTATAAGATACATGACTAAACCCAGGCACAAGCGGTTCAAAACCTTCACGATATTTTTTATTGAATGTCGCAGATAATGAACCATACGTTCGTCCATGAAATGCGCGCATTGCCGCGACAATATTTTTTCGTCCAGTTGAGATGCGTGCAAATTTAAATGCCGCTTCCACAGATTCAGTTCCAGAATTACAAAGAAAAACTCTATCTAATCCAGGAACTAACGCGGTAATTTTTTTCATCAACATCGCGCGTTGGTCATTTGGAAACGACTCAAAAAGAGTTATCAGCGTATTCGCCTGCTTATAGATTGCCTCAGCAATTTTCGGGTGAGCATGACCGAGATTCGCAACGCCATGTCCTGATGAACAATCCAAATATTCTTTTCCATCCGCATCAAATAACGAAGCACCTTGTCCACGCACAATCACAAGCGACTGTTTCGCATATGTCCCCGATGTATATTTATTTTCGATTTCGATAATTTCATTTGTGTTCATTGAATCACTGTTCCATTTCCTGCCAAGGCATTTGAGATTGGATTTTGAATTCGACCATCTGCAATGATGACGCGACTCACGCCGCCTTTCAACGCTTCTTCTGCACCTAAAACTTTTTTCTTCATGCGACCTTGCGCCGCTTCACTCGCCGCTGGGAGTTGACTCTGCGGCAGTTGCCGAATGAGTGTTGATTCATCTGGAAAATTTTTCATCAACCCAGGCACTGCTGTAAGCAATAAAAGATTCGATGCTTTCAAAGCAGATGCAACCATCGCCGCCGCACGGTCTGCATCTACATTTAAGGCTTCACCCTTTTCGCTAACAGCCACAGGCGCAATCACTGGAAGATAACCAGCATTCAACAGCATTAACAACAATTCGCTATTAATCGTTTCGATCTTTCCTGTGTAATCATCACGAATAATTTTTCGTTTGCCATTTTCAATGCTTTGAATGGAATCTTTTCTGGTGGCTTGCATTAACTTGCCATCGAGTCCACATAATCCAAAAGCATTGACTCCCAACATTTGTAATTGTTCTGTCAACAATGAATTGACTTTTCCATTGACTGCCATCAGAAAGATTTCTAAAGTTTTTCTATCTGTATATCGTGATGTATAACCAGAAGGTGAAGTAATCATCTTTGGCGGAGTACCCAAGCCTTCGCCAAGTGCATTCGCTTCTGCAGAACCACCATGCACAAAAACAAGGCGTTTGCCTTGTCCTAATAATTCTTTTGCATCTGCACAAATCGCAGAAAAATCTACACCTTCTGTGCCACCAAGTTTTACAACTGTAATCGAAGATTCATCACTCATTGTATATCCTTAAATTGGATGTAACCCTGCAAAATCAAGTCCGAGAGTTTCATCCCAACCCATCATCAAATTCATACATTGCACCGCAGAACCAGAAGCACCCTTCATTAGATTATCAATCGCACACATCGCTACAATATGACCATTGCTTTCATCTAATTCAAAACCTAAATCGGCGTAATTTGAACCAGCTAAAATCTTTGGCTCTGGAACGCGATAAATGCCACGTTGTTCTTTGACCACGCGAATGAATGGGTTTTCATTGGCAACTGCTCTGTAGGCTTTCCACAAATCTTTTGTCGCCACACCAGCTTTCACCTTAGCATGAGCCGTTGCTAAAACGCCACGCACCAAGTCCACAGCAGTCATCGTCAATGAAATATCTTTGACTCCCATTTCTTGAATCACTTCCGCAGTGTGGCGATGACCAAATGCAGAGAAAGTGCGAATGACGTTAGCACGTTCCGCATGAAGCGAACCAGAATTTCCTTCAGCACCACCTTCAGATGAACCCACTTTAATTTCAATAAAAATCGAGGATGATAAATCCAACAAATCTGCTTTGATTAAAGGTAACAAAGCCAAGTTGCTCGCCGTTGCATTACACCCCACACCACTGATGTAATTTGCATTCGCCATTTCAGCACGATGCAATTCAGGTAAACCATATACAAATTTATTTAACCATTCAGGCGCAGCATGTTTTTCACCATACCATTGCTCATAAAAATTTGCATCACGCAAACGGAAATCTGCCGCAAGGTCAATAATTTTTGTACCAAGTTTTGCATATGCTTCAATATTATGTTGCGCCTGACCATGTGGTTGTGCCAAAAACAAAACATCAACAGGTTCAAGTTGAGATGGGTCACTAAATTTCAATTGCGTTCGTTTTCTTAAATTTGGATGTGTTTGATAGACATACTCACCCACACGCGAACGCGATGTGACTTGTTTGATTTGAACATTTGGATGACCCAACAACAATCTTATTAACTCACCACCGCCGTATCCCGAACCACCGATAATCGATACACTCGTCATTATGCAACTCCAAAGGCGCGTGCCAAAATTGCTTTTTGTGCATGCAAACGATTATGCGCTTGAGGAAAAATTACAGATTGCGAACCATCAGCAACTTCATCTGTCAATTCATGATTACGATGTGCAGGCAAACAATGCATGACAATTGAATCTTTCTTCGCTTCGCTGACTAACCGATGATTGACCTGATATTCTGCAAATGCTTCTTCACGTTTGGCTGTTTCTTCTTCTTGACCCATGCTAGTCCACGTATCGGTATAAATCACATCCGCATCTTTAACTGCATCATGTGGATTGTTATAAAAAGAAATCTCTGCACCTGTTTCAGGTGTGATTTGCTTTGCAATTTCAACTGCACTTGGAGCGATTTCATACCCAGCTGGATTTGCAATCGTAAAATTCCAACCGAGTTTGGCACACACATGCATCAATGACACTGCGACATTATTTCCATCACCAATATACGTGACATTCAAGCCTCTGGCTGTACCAAATTTTTCTTGAATGGTTAATGCATCTGCCAATGCTTGGCATGGGTGGTTGTAATCAGTGAGACCATTAATCACAGGCACACTCGCCCATTTGGCTAACTCGACAATATGTTCATGGTCAAAAACGCGCGCCATAATGCCTTGCACATAACCTGATAAAACTCTGGCCACATCTGCAATTGATTCACGTTGACCAAGTCCAATCTCTGCAGGCGAAAGATACATGGCATGACCGCCTAAATGTTGCATCGCCATTTCAAAAGAAACGCGCGTTCGCAAACTTGGTTTTTGAAAGACCATTGCCAATGCTTTGCCTTTCAACACAGGCGGGTTCCCACCGTTGAAATATTCTTTCTTCAAAGCAATCGCAAGGTCTAATAAATCTTGTATCTCCACTGGAGAAAGATCAGCAATATGCAGAAAATCTTTTTTCATCACAAATTCCTGATTCAAAATAGGTTGTAATAATTGCGTGTTCATGCTTCTACCTTTTCTTTCGCTGCACTAACCGTGTATTCAACAATCTCGCCTGCAATATCAATTCCACTCACAGGTTGCATCGTGTGAAATTCCATGGTGTGATTAATTTCGTTTACCACTAATCCTTTTTCAGGATGTTCAACCAAATCTACAGCTAACACACCACCACCTACAGATTTTGCAGCTCGCAAACATAAATCTTCAATCTCAGGTGTAATGGGACATAACTCACCTTCACCACCGCGTGCTGTGTTTGTAATCCAATGCTCAGACTTGCGATACATTGCCGTCAACACTTTGTCACCAATCACAATTGCACGAATATCGCGTCCAGGTTTTTCAATATATTCTTGAATATAAAAAACAGAATGTTGCACAGACCCAAGTGTAGATTTATGTTCCAACACAGCTTCTGCCGCATCACGGTCATTGATTTTTGCCAGCAATCTTCCCCATGAACCAACGACCGGTTTCAACACAACAGGATAACCAAATGCTTCAATCGCTTCTAACGCGGCTTCAGGTGTAAATGCAGTGATGTTATGTGGTTGCGGAACGTTATCTCGTGCAAGTGCGGCGCTGGTCATTAACTTATCACCGCAAATTTCTGCAACCGATGCAGTGTTTACGGTTGGCACACCAAATGCGTTTAGCAATCGCAATGCATACAATCCACTGTTATAGCTAATGCTTCTTTCCAACACAGCATCATACGATTGCCACGGTGTTGGGTTATTCAAATCAAAATGAATCGCACGATCATCTAATCGGTCATAATCAATGCCACGTTTTTCAAGTGCGCCGAAAATCCATTTCTCTTCCACGCGCACACGCGAATACAGAACACCTATCTTGAGTCTTCTCTGCATAAGTTATCTCCGTAGGGGCGAGTTCACCTCACCTCTACAAAAAACTATTCACCCCAATCTTCTTGTTCCATAGGTGCAAGTTGAACAGTGGCAGGCTCAAGCGCAGTCACTTCCAAATCCACACCACAATCCGAGCAGACCAAAATTTCACCAACTTCAGTGCCAGCGGCTAACTCAATCTGGGCTTCACATTCAGGGCAGGTTACAGTACTCATTTTTATTACTCTCCTTTAATTTTTTTGATTTGATTTTTTACAGATTGGAGACTCGTGCCGCCAATCGCATTTCTTTTTTCAACCGATTTCATCGGGTCAAACACTTGATATACATCCGCTTCAAACGCTGGACATAAAGCCTGATACGCTTCGAGCGGCATTTTTTCTAATGACACATTATTCTCACCCGCCTCACGGACAACTTTTCCTGCAATCTCATGCGCTTTTCGAAATGGAACTTCTTTTTCAACCAAATAATCAGCCAAATCCGTTGCCAGCATAGATGAATCAATTGCATTTCGCATTCGTTCTGCTTTTACAGTGATTGTCCTCAAAGCTTCAGCAATGACTGGCAGAATTGCTAACAAAGTATCCGTCGCTTGAAAAACAGGTGCTTTATCTTCTTGTAAATCTTTATCGTATGTAGAAGGTAAACCTTTGAGCGTGACTAATAGACCAGTTAACAAACCTAATAATGTTCCTGCTTTTCCTCTTGTTAACTCAAACACATCAGGATTCTTTTTCTGTGGCATCAAACTTGAACCTGTTGAAAAAGCATCTGCTAATTCAAAAAATCCAAACTCAGAAGTTGTAAACAAAACAATTTGTTCGGCGAGTTTACTTAAGTGGATTCCAATTATCGTGGTACAGAATAAATATTCAGCCGTAAAATCTCTATCAGAGACTCCATCAATGCTGTTTTGTGATACCTCTGCAAAGTCAAGTGACTTTGCTAATTCGATTCTGTCAATTTCAAATGGAACACCTGCTAACGCGCCACTTCCTAATGGCAGAACAGAAACTCGTTTGGTTAAGTCTTGCAATCGTTCAACATCTCTTTGTAGCGACCAATAATGACTCAACCACCAATGTGATAATAAAATCGGTTGAGCGCGTTGCAAGTGGGTATAGCCTGGCATCACGATTTCATTTGCTTTTTCGGCTTGTTCAACGAATGCAGTTTGTAAATTCTGCACTGCGGATTTCAATTCAGGAATCGCGCCTAACATCCACAAGCGAAAATCAGTAGCCACTTGGTCATTGCGGCTTCTGCCAGTATGAAGTTTGCCAGCCACATCACCAATTAATTCAGTTAATCTTCTTTCGATAGCGGTGTGAATATCTTCATCCGAAGCGGCGAAAGAAAACTGTCCCGAAGAAAATTCTTTACGAACAGTATCCAGCCCAAGCGAGATTGAAGCGTGTTCTTTATCCGAAAGAATACCTGCTTTGTGTATCGCATTTGCCCACACCAGGCTTCCATCAATATCTTGAAGCGCCATGCGTTTATCAACGGATAGGGAAGCGTTGAGTTCAAAAGCAAGTTGATTGGGTGATTGGGCGAAGCGTCCGCCCCAAAGTTTTGTCATGCTAATCTCTCTTGAATTTTGAATAATCAGGCTTAGGCATATCAAGACCTGAAACAGGAAGCCCATTCAACGCGCGGACTTTCATGCTCAATCCATACAATCGAATAAATCCTTCAGCATGACTTTGGTCGTACACATCTTCTTGACCAAAGGTGGCAAAATCTTCGCGATACAAACTAAACGGAGATTTTTTACCAGCTGTGATGATGTTGCCTTTATAAAGTTTTAATTTAACAACGCCAGTGACAGGACCTTGTGTGGAATTTACAAACGCATCAATCGCTTCGCGCAATGGTGTAAACCATAAACCGTTGTAAGTAAGTTCAGCATATTTGACGGCGACCATTTCTTTGAAATGCAAAGTCTCTCTATCCAACACAAGTGATTCGAGTTCACGATGAGCAAACAAAAGAATCGTGCCACCCGGCGTTTCATACACGCCATGTGATTTCATTCCGACCAAACGATTCTCAACTAAATCAACACGTCCAATACCATGCGCGCCACCAATTGCATTTAATTTTTGTACAATTTTTGCTGGTGAAAGTTTTTCTCCATTCACTGCAACAGGGTTACCACTTTCAAATTCAATCTCAACATATTCGGCTTCATCAGGTGCGTTCTCTGGCGAAGTGGACATTTGATACATGGCTTCTTCGGGTTCATTCCATGGGTCTTCGAGCAAGCCACCTTCATGTGAAAGATGCCAAAGATTTGAATCGCGTGAATAAATTGATTTAATTGTTGCAGTAACAGGCACATTATGTTTTGCGGCGTAATTCAACGCATCTTCACGCGAACGAATATCCCATTCACGCCACGGAGCGATAATTTTTAATCGTGGGTCAAGCGCCATAACGGTTAATTCAAAACGGACTTGGTCATTGCCTTTGCCTGTCGCACCATGTGCAACAGCATCAGCACCAAATTGATGTGCAACTTCTACTAAATGTTTTGCAATAAGAGGACGGGCAACCGATGTGCCCAATAAATACTTGTGTTCATAGACAGACCCCGCTTTCAACATTGGAAAAAGATATTCAGACGCAAATTCTTCTTTCATATCGTGGATGACGAACTGACTCGCTCCGCTCTTAAGGGCTTTCTTCTCCAAACCTGATAAATCTTCATCGCCCTGACCAATATCGGCGCAAAAACATATCACTTCACAGCCATAGTTTTCTTTTAACCACGGCACAATCACAGATGTATCTAACCCGCCTGAATACGCTAAGACAATTTTCTTTATTTGCTGTTTTGATTTCGGATTCATAATTTTCTCCTTGTTTTTTCTCCCCTCTCTTTATTAGGAGAGGGGTTGGGGTGAGGTCAAAATAAAAAACAGCCCGCTTTGAGAAAGCGGGCTGTTTGTGTGGACTTGTATGTGTGTATTTACTTAGCACATATTTGCGTTCATTACCTTATCATCCAAACAAAAAGAACCAACCTTCTCAACAGAAGCTGGCTTCGGACGACGAGTACGCGGTAACGCAAACTTGATTAACATATTGGGCGGTATTCTACTACTAATGTGAAATGTGTCAATGCTTTTGAGGAAAGATTACCCATTTGGGTAATACCGTCACAAACCAAATCCGTTTTCATCCGTGAGTCTGCTACAAAGTCCGTTTATCCGCTTTATAAATCCGTTACCTCAAAATGGCTCTGCAAACTTCGATATTTCAATTCTTTCTTTCGCATGGCTTGAATTGCTGACACTGCCGCACTCGCCGCAGAAAGAGTTGTAAGCAAGGGGACATTCATCGCAATCGCCGCTTTGCGAATTTCGTTACCATCTGTATGTGCATGTGGACCCAACGGCGTATTCAACACCAATTGAATTTTTCCCGCGCGAATCAAATCCACAATTTGTGTGGAACCATCTTGTGCTTTTTCAACAACTTCAACAGGTAAACCTGCTTTATCAATCATATAAGCAGTGCCAGGCGTGGCATAGATTTTGAATCCCAAACGATGCATGTCACGTGCAAATTTCAAACCTGCGCCTTTGTCATAATCATTGACGGTAATCAACACCGAACCATTTTGTGGCAAACCTGTCCCTGCCGCGATTTGTGCTTTTGCAAAAGCATGACCAAACTGCGAAGCATGTCCCATCACTTCACCAGTCGAATGCATTTCAGGTCCAAGCAGTGAACTGGAGCCAGGTAATTTCTTGAATGGCAGAACTGCTTCTTTGATGAAGAAACCATCCACGCGCGGTTCTTCCATTACATTTAATTCTTTCAATGTTTTGCCTGCCATCACTTGCGCGGCTGTGTAGGCTAAGTTTAAGTTTGTGGCTTTGCTGGCATACGGAACGGTTCGCGATGCACGCGGATTCACTTCCAAGACATATACAACTTCATCTTTCAACGCGAACTGCACATTCATCAAGCCTTTGACTCCAAGTGCAAGACCCAATTGTTCGGTATATCCACGCATGATGCTTTGATGATAGGCACTGACCTTATACGGAGGAAGAACACACGCCGCATCTCCTGAGTGGACACCTGCTTCTTCGATGTGTTGCATCACCGCGCCAACCACAACTCGTTCACCATCGGATAAAGCATCGACATCAATTTCAAAAGCATCTTCCATAAATTTATCAATCAATATTGGTTGATTAGGAGCCGCCTCAATCGCCCCTTGAATGAATCCTGCCAAATGAGTTTCGGAATCCACTAACGCCATGGCTCTGCCACCCAAAACAAAAGATGGTCTCACCAAAACAGGATAGCCGATTCGTTGAGCAACTTCTCTGGCTTCTTCCAACGAACGCGCGATTCCATTTTCAGGTTGTGGAATATCTAATTCTTTTAGTAACTTGGCAAACTCTTCTCTATCTTCCGAAAGTTGAATGGCATGCGGAGACGTCCCTAAAATTTTGACTCCCGCCGCTTCGAGTCCCGCCGCGAGATTCAACGGAGTCTGCCCGCCGAATTGCACGATGACTCCGATTGGGTTTTCTCTGTCAATCACGTTTAATACATGTTCAAGAGTCAACGGCTCAAAATATAATCTGTCCGCAGTATCGTAATCTGTGGATACGGTCTCTGGATTGCAGTTATACATAATGGTTTCATATCCCATCTTCGATAATGCAAACGCCGCCTGACAACAACAATAATCAAATTCAATTCCCTGACCAATCCGATTCGGTCCACCACCAAGGATTAATATTTTTTGTTTATCTGTTGGTCGTGATTCATCATCCATTTCATAAGCAGAATAAAGATAAGGTGTCTGTGATTCAAATTCCGCAGCGCAGGTGTCGACTCGTTGAAATGTAGGTAATATGCCAAGTGATTTTCGTAGTTCTCTAAATGATGAATGATGAAGGATGAAGGATGAATTTAAGAGCCGTGCAATATGTGAGTCTGCAAATCCCATTTGTTTGGCAGAACGCAATACTAGTTTGAGTTCGTCTTCGGTCTTGCAAGTTCTAATCTCTAATTCTCTAGTCACTATCTCTTTCATTTGCGCTAAGAACCATAAATCATAACCAGTGACATTTGATATTTTATCTAAGGACATGCCTTGTTGAATCGCACGATACACTCGGAATAATCTATCGGCTCGAGGAATTTTCAGTGAAGATAATGTTTCGGGTTCAGTGAGCAACTCTTTGTTAGGTCCAGAAGCGTCTAATGCATCCACGCCAATTTCTAATGATTGAATCGCTTTGTTCAATGCTTCAGGGAACGTCCTTCCTAATGCCATCGCTTCACCAACCGATTTCATTTGCGGACCAAGAGTCGGGTCAACACCTGGAAATTTTTCAAACGCCCAACGCGGAATTTTCACAACGACATAATCGAGCGAAGGCTCAAACGCGGCTTTGGTTTGTTTGGTGATGTCGTTGGTGATTTCATCGAGGGTGTAACCCACCGCGACGAGCGCGGCGAGTTTTGCAATTGGAAAACCAGTTGCCTTCGATGCCAGCGCAGACGAACGACTCACACGCGGATTCATTTCGATAACGACGACACGACCCGTTTTTGGGTCAACACCAAACTGAACATTTGAGCCGCCTGTTTCAACTCCCACTGCAGATAACACTTGATGAGCAAGGTCACGCAAAATTTGATATTCGCGGTCAGTCAACGTTTGTGCAGGGGCAACAGTGATGCTATCGCCCGTATGCACGCCCATTGGGTCAAGATTTTCAATTGAACACACGACGACAAAATTATTCTTTTTATCGCGCATCACTTCGAGTTCATATTCTTTCCAACCCAAAACAGATTCTTCCAACCATGCTTGCCCAATGGGCGATTCAGAAATTGCACTACGCACAGCTTCTGCAAGTTGATTGGATTCATATACCCACGATGCACCTGTTCCACCCATCGCAAATGATGCACGCACTAAAACTGGATAGCCCGTTTCTTTGACAAGTTCTTCCGCTTCTTTCAAGGAATAAGCGGCTCCACCACGCGGGACAGGGATATTATTCTTTTGCATCGTCTCGCGGAACAACATGCGATCTTCAGCGGCTTTGATAGCGTTGAGATTCGCGCCGATTAATTGCACGCCATATTTTTCAAGCACGCCATTTTCACTTAATGCCAGCGCGAGATTTAAACCAGTTTGTCCGCCAACTGTAGGGAGCATCGCATCTGGTTTTTCTTGTGCAATAATGGCTTCCAATGCTTCGGGTGTTAATGGTTCGATATAAGTTGCATCTGCAATTTCAGGGTCAGTCATAATCGTTGCTGGATTTGAATTAACCAACACAACTCGATATCCTTCTGCTTTCAATGCTTTGACGGCTTGCGTGCCAGAGTAATCAAACTCCGCGGCTTGACCGATGACGATGGCTCCAGAGCCTGGGACAAGGATAGTGTGAAGGTCTGTTCGTTTCATTTATTTTTATTCCCAATCATTTCAAAAAATTCGCTGAAAATATCATGTGCATCATGCGGACCAGGTGCAGACTCAGGATGAAATTGCACACTGAAAACTGGTTTATTCTTCATTCTTAAACCTTCAAGTGATTCATCGTTCAAACTTTTATATGTGATTTCAACTTCGTTTTTATTTAATTCCCCTTCGGTGAGGCAATAATTATGATTCTGTGCGGTGATTAAGACTTCTCCACTTGGTAAATGTTGCACAGGATGATTCCCGCCGTGATGACCAAATTTAAGTTTATGTGTATTTGCTCCCAATGCTCTGCCAATTAGTTGATGACCTAGACAAATGCCAAACATGGGAATGTTGCTTTCAATTAATTCGCTAACTGCTTTCACCGCATAAGGCAAACCTGCTGGGTCACCAGGTCCGTTGGATAAAAAGATTCCATCGGGTTTCAATGCCAATGTTTCTTCTGCAGTTGTATCTGCTGGAACAACCGTCACATTCGCGTCATAACTTGAAAGGTGTCGGAGAATATTTTCTTTAATTCCAAAATCATAAGCAACAACATTTAATTTCTTGTGTCCATTTGCCTTCTGTTCCACCCATTTGCTTCCTTCATCATCCACCCAATGATAGGACTCGTCACAAGTCACTTCCTTGACCATGTCTCTTCCATCGAGTCCGCTCCAAGTGTGTACCATGTTCAATAGCACATCAACAGGTGTCCCCTTAGTAGAAAGAGCCGCTTTTTGTGTACCACCATCACGAAGTTTGCGAGTCAAATAGCGTGTATCCAAACCACTAATGCCGGGAATATCATGTTGACAAAGCCATTCAGATAATGAAAGTGCCGAACGCCAATTCGATACCACTGGACTCAACGAACGAATCACCGCCGCTGAAACTTGTGGCTTTGCCGATTCATCATCTTCTAAATTGATTCCCACATTGCCAATGTGCGAAACCGTAAACAAGACTCCTTGTCCACGATAAGACGGGTCTGTCAAAATTTCTTGATAACCTGTCATGCTTGTGTTGAATACCAATTCAAACACCGCATCGGTTTTTGCACCAAAAGCTTTGCCTTCAATAATTGTGCCATCTTCTAAAACTAATGTTGCCGTCATGTGGTAATCCTTTCATGGTTGCAGACAAAAAAATAACCCTCCAAAAGGAGGGCTATTTTTAATTAACGTTTTCGATGAAATCCTGAATCGAACCTGCCAAGTCAAAAACTTCCAACCTTTCGAGAAAAGTTAGTTTTGAACGACGGGTAAGACGTGTGCAAAGTTGTCTGAACATATTGGGCGGTATTCTACCATCCCCACAAAATATGTCAATAGAAATTATCCAGCAATTTTTTCGGTCAATTCAATTGCCAAACCAATATAGGTTTCTGGAGAAAGATTTTGTAATTTTTTTCTTGTGGCATCATCCACATCAATTGAATTGCACCAAGTTTTATATTCTGATTCTGTTAGCACTTGTCCACGAGTTTTTTCTTTCAATGTTTCATACGCATCAGATTTTCCAACTGCACGCAAGATAGTTTGTGCGCCTTCGGATATGACTTCCCAATGAGCATTTAATTCCGCTTTGAGTTTTTCTTCGTCAGGAGCAATGCGCTTCAATCCTCGCTGGAAGTTGGTCCATGCTAGGAGGCTGTGACCTAACGCCGAGCCAAACGTGCGGCGGACTGTGGAATCAGATAAATCTCTTTGCAAGCGTGACACAGTTAATTTCTG
>JAEURH010000099.1 GCA_016789365.1 Anaerolineales bacterium | reverse complement strand
CCATTATGACAGGTGCAAACCAAGGGATAATGACCCAGATGCCATAAATTGTTAAAAATATTTCAAACAAATGATTGGATATCCAATTACTAAAAGTATGGAATGTTATTTTTTGAGTTGAAGTTACAGAAATAGTATTCATTACCTTTGACCTTCTTTATAGTAGCCAGATTATTAATCTGGCTACTATTTTTATTTATTGAACTGGAATTTCGATTTCTTCTGTGTAATTTAAATCATCTTTCTTTACATTTACAGTTAATTTCCATGTTCCAGACATACTAAAGCCAGCATTGATAGCATATCTACCATTTCCTTGTTCAGTAGCAGTACCTTGCATTGTTCCCATATTGTGACCAGTATGTTCCATAGAAATATCAACAACAGCACCTTCAATCGGATTGCCATTTGAGTCTGTAATGGTCAAAATCACTTCACCATTCCCCATCATCATAGGGCTAGGTCTTGTTTCAAATGTTACATTTATATTAACTGAATTATTATCTACTACAGGCGTAGAATTACCCCCACAAGCTGCCAATAAAATAGACAAACCAACTACCAAACTCACAAAAGTTATCTTAGGCATCGAATATCTCCTTTATACATTATTTTCTTCAAGGTCATCATCTTCAAGCGGGTGTTCAATTTCACCTGATATAAAACCTTCTGGATTTTTTTCAAATTCACGCAAGCAAGAACGAGTACAAAAATAAACTATTTCATTTCCATAAACTGCACTTGGATATTTAGATGGTTCTCTTAATGTGCCACCACAAACAGTTTTAGGAAAATTAATGGAATCCATGAAAGAAATTACTCAATGACATTAATCATCAACATCAAACCACCTGGCTCTTCGCCATTATTAGTAGTGTGATGCGGAATATGGCAATGCAACATCCATTGACCAGTTTCCGTAGCAATCCATTCAATATCATATCGTTCACCTGGAGCAACACTGACTGTATCTTTTGTTAACTGTGCTCCTTCTGGAACAGGATGCCCGTCTGTGGCAACAATTTTGAAAGCAGGTCCATGCAAGTGCATTGGATGAATAAATTGACCAATTGCGGCAATACGCAAACGAACAGTCTCGCCTTTTTTCACAGTAATCGTTTGGGTATTAGGAAATGCTTTTCCATTAATTAAGAAATAGTTGGGTTCCATGCCACCCATTGGCATTGCAGGAAAAGTTTGTCCACCCATAAACAGAACTTCTGAAATCATTAAGAATTCATCTACTGCTGGTGGATTTTCTTCTGGAATAATTGGGTCAATAATTAAAGGTGCGTATAAACCAGCTAACACTTGTGTATCACTTTCATAATGAGAATGATACATATAAGTTCCAGTAGGTTTGGCAGTAAACTCATAAGTAAATGTTTCACCTGGCTGAATTGGGTCTTGCGTCATAACTGGGACTCCATCCATTGCATTAGGAACTTCAACTCCATGCCAATGAACTGTAGTAGGAGCATCTAATTCATTCTTGACAATAATTTTGACTTGGTCACCTTCTGTAACCCGAATCATCGGACCTGGCACTGTACCGTTATAAGTCATTGCGTTAATGGTGACACCATCTAAAATTTCCCACTGCACAACTTTTGTTGTTAATTCAAAAACCTTTACACCATTTTCTTCACGAAACGATAAAGGCTGTCCGCCAACATTTTCAGTCGCAGGTTCTATATTCGTTCCTGTAATAGGTTCCATAGAATGTCCACCACCCATATCAGACATGGTCATACTGCCTGGTGTAGCAGTCATATTCATCATATTGTCATTTCCCATATCCATAGGATTGTTACTAGTAGCACATGCTGTTACTAAAATACTAATTAGCATTAATATAAATATTTTTTTCATTTTATAACTCCAACACTTTCAACTTTGAATAATTAAGAATGTTCTTGTGTATTTTGTTCTTTATTAAGATATTTCTCAGGGTCTTTATCAAACGATTTCTTACAACCGAGAGAACAGAAATAATAGGTTTTGCCATTGTATTCAGATGTGCCAGCGGCAGTTTCAGGGTCAATATCCATGTGGCAAACGGGGTCATGTACTGTAGTAGTTGTCATTTTGTAAATCTCCTTGTTTATAAAAATTTTTATTGTGCTAAATCTACACGCCGTAACAATTGAGCGTTGATTGCTACAACAATGGTACTCACTGACATTAATAATGCACCGACTGCAGGTGAAAGCAAAATTCCAGCCGAAGCAAGGACACCAGCGGCTAAGGGCAAAGCAATAATGTTGTAACCAGAAGCCCAAATTAAGTTTTGAATCATTTTGTTGTAACTAGCGCGGCTTAATTTGAAAATTTTGACTACATCTAATGGATTGCTTTTCACTAAAATAATGCCTGCTGATTCCACTGCCACATCAGTTCCACTGCCAATGGCAATGCCTACATCTGCGCGGGTTAAAGCAGGGGCATCATTCACACCATCACCAACCATGGCAACTTTCTTACCTTGTTTTTGTAATTCAATTACTTTTTGGTCTTTGTGTTCAGGCAATACTTCTGCAAAATATAAGTTGATTCCAAGTTCATCTGCAACGGCTTTAGCAACTTCTTTGCTATCACCTGTCAGCATAGCCACTTGAACATTCATTTCATTTAATTTTTTAATGGCTTCATAACTTTCAGGTCGAATCACATCTGCCAAAGCAAAGGCGGCAAAAATCTTTCCATCAACGACCAAGTAAACGACGGTTTGACCCTTTTTCCCTGAGGAAGAAGCGAATTCTAAAATTTCAGAATCAAGTTGCAGATTAAGCATCTCCAACAAACGCGGACCGCCCACCCAGATATCTTTTCCATTATGTTTGGCACGAATGCCACGTCCCTTAATTGCTTCAAAATCAGAAACTTGCATCGTTTGCAAATTTTTATCTTTTGCGGCTTGAACTATGGCGCGAGCAATAATATGTTCTGAATCTGATTCAACAGCCGCAGTTAACGCAAGGGCATGATTTTCATCCACGCCATTTGTTTTTATCCCAACAACGCCTTGTTCACCTTTTGTAAGTGTGCCTGTTTTATCAAAAATAATTACATCAATTTCACGCGCTGCTTCAAGCGATAAACGATTGCGAACTAAGATTCCGTTTTGTGCGGCGGAAGTTGTACTAATGGCAACAACTAACGGAACTGCCAAGCCTAACGCATGTGGACATGCAATCACCAATACTGCAACGACTCTTTGCAATGTAAATAAATCAAAACCAATTGCAAGTGTCCATAAGACGGCAGTTAAGATAGCAACACCAATAGCAAGATAAAACAACCAACCTGCGGCTTTATCTGCCAGAATTTGTGTGCGCGATTTACTTTGTTGTGCATCACGCACCAAACGCATAATGCCAGCCAATGCAGTTTGTTCGCCAATCGCTGAAACTTTTACTCGTAAACTTCCGTTTTGATTAATACTGCCAGCAATGACTTTTACCCCAACTGATTTTTTCACTGGAAGCGACTCACCTGTAATCATCGCTTCATTTACATCTGACTCGCCATCTGCTACTACACCGTCGGCAGGGATACTCGCCCCAGGGCGGATAAGCACAAGGTCGTTTAACTTCAATGAAGAAACTGGCATTGTGTGAATACTTCCATCGGGCATGATGTGCTCAGCAGTATCAGGCATTAATTTTGCCAATGCATTTAACGCACCTGATGCTTGACGGACACTCCGCATTTCAATCCAATGTCCAAGCAACATAATGTCAATGAGTGTGACTAATTCCCAAAAGAATCCTTCACCTAAGTTGAAAAATAATGCAGCAAGACTATAGATAAAAGAAACTGAAATCGCAAGTGAGATTAACAACATCATGCCAGGTTGACGATTGCGAATCTCTGGAACAGCCATTTGAATAAACGGCACACCGCCATATATGAAGACTATTATGGAGAAAAGAGGTGCAATCCATTGACTACCTGCAAACATGGGCATCATAAATCCAAACCACATTTGCAACATCTCGGTATATAGCAAAACAGGTATGCTCAATAATAAAGAAACCCAAAATCGCTTGCGGAACATATCTTCATGTCCGCTGTGATCTGTATGACCTGCATGTTCATTCGTTTGTCCAGAAGCTGAACCATGCATTTCATGTCCAGAATGAACAGAATGAGATGAATGATCCATCTTCTTAACATCTTTTTGAGCATGTGACTCATGTCCGCTATGATCCATCTTCTCGTGATGATGACCTTCGTGCATTTCATGTGAGTCTTTCATAATGCCTCGCAATCAAACAAAAGAGGGGATTCTCATCCCCTCGTACTTACAAAGTAATCAAACCTTCAGCAGGATAGTTAATTTCAGCAAGTAATGCTTTGATAGTTTGTTCACTTGCTGGAGTATCAAAAGTAATTTCAACTTTCTTGGTGGCTTCATCTGCCTTCACAGATTGCACACCTTCGAGTTCACCCACTTCCATTTCAATGGTGTGGATGCAATGTCCACAGTGAATTGCAGGTACGTTATAAGTTACAGTTGTCATTTTTATTTTCTCCTTGAATTTATGTTTTTGTTTAATAATCTGTGGTCTCGATACAGGTTTCGCAAGAAATGCTCAACCCTACTCGACCACCGGACTCACTGTTAGACCAACTAGACTTTATTAGACATCTCAAACACTTCAGTAATTTCTTTCAACACACGTTGACGTTCTTTTTTGTCATTGCCTTGCACAGCCGTAATGACACAAGAATTCAAATGATTTTCCAAAATCTGCGTGCTGACTTTGTTCAAAGCCGCATCAATCGCTTGGATTTGGCGAATCACGTCAATGCAATAAGCATCTTCTTCCACCATGCGAATTACGCCACGTAAGTGACCTTCCACAGTTTTCAATCGTCTAAGTGTGTTTTCGTTATCCATCATTACCTCTGTTTTTCTGATGCGAATCTTGATAAATCTCTTATCCCCCCCCATAGGGGTAGGGTATAGGAATAATAAACGATACAGATACAACTTGTCAAGCCACTTAATAGTTAAATATTTGGTAGCAGAGTATAATTATCAAGTTATATAAAGAAAGGTAGTGTGCAGTATGGAAACTCCGATGACAGCCATAGAAATGACAGGCACAGTTGACGAAAATCATCAACTCAAACTAGATGGCTTGCTTCCTTTTGCAGGACCCAAACGTGTGCGCGTCATTGTCCTTTCACCACTTACAGAAATTGCTGAAGACTGGGATGAAAAAGAATGGTTAAAATCTTCATTCAATAATCCTGCGTTTCAATATTTACAAGACCCTGAAGAAGATATCTACACAATAAGTGACGGAAAACCTTTTTATGAAGCATAAAGTGGTCTTGGTTCCATTTCCATTTGATGACCTCACAAGTACAAAGGTTAGACCTGCTGTATGTCTTACAGAACCAATTAGTCAGCACAAGCATGTTATTCTCGCATTTATTACCAGCCGAGTTCCAAATGAACCGCTTGCAACAGACATTATTATCAAAGAAACAGATAAAAATTTTTCAGGTACAGGGCTAAGGGTTTCTTCTACTTTACAACTTCACCGAATGATGACATTCAGTACAAATATGATTGTGCGTGAATTGGGGCAATTATCTGAATCAGCACAAAAAGAAGTAGAAACCAAATTGAAAATATTGTTTGGCGTAAAATAACAGTAAAACTATTTTATGAAAATCAATCCCGCAGACTTAAATCAAGTTAATGTGCTGAAAGAAGCACCTATCGAAGATTTGAATCTATTGGTAGAAAAATCTATTCTTCGTTCAGTTGAGGAAGATAGTTTTTACTTTTTTCAAGGCGACCCTGCCAAGTATGCTTATGTTTTAGTAACTGGCAGAGTGAAATTAGTGCAATCGAATCCTGCTGGGCAACAAGTTAATTTGCGGACGATTAAGCAATGGGAAATTTTCGCGGCGTTGGGCGCAATTCGCCCGGAGGCTGTTTATCCAGTGGCGGCGCAGGCGTTAGAGCCAAGCTCTGCCCTAGCGATTGAAAGCAGTCTGCTTCGTGACATGATGCAAACTCGCCCATATTTGAATTTTGGATTAATGCAATTGATGACAGGTTATATTCAAGAAATGCAGGAAAGATACCGTGAACTCGCCACAGAAAAAGTGGAGCGACGCCTCGCACTGACGATACTGCGGCTTGCTTCTCAAATCGGGCATAAGTCTGGGGGACAGATTGAACTGCCACTTTCTCAACAAGATATTGCAGAAGCCTCTGGAAGCACAATTTACACAGTCAGCAGAACATTGTCAGAGTGGGAAAAGCGTGGGTTGATAGAAACAGGCAGAGGCAGAATCGTGATGCGGAATCCGCATGGGTTAGTTGAGATTGCCGAAGGGGCAGAATCCGCTTAAAATAGAAACATCCGAACGGGGGCATTTTTAATCTCAAGGTTTTTTTCCTTTTTCCCCTTTTTGTTATTTGCGCTTAAGCAAAGAAGAGTTTTGCATTTACGTGTATTGTTGGCACATGAATGAAGACGCTCAAATTCAAAGCCACTGGACAGTTGAAGAAGTGCTAAGGCGAAAGCCTGAAACCGCCCACGTCTTCGTCAAAAATCGGACGCAATGTGTAGGTTGTTACGTGCAGAAATTTTGTACAATGAAGGATGTGGCAGAAATTTATCAATTGGATTTGAAAAAGATACTAAAAGATTTAAACGATTATAAAAAAGGAGAATAATATGGAAATACTATCTTATGTTTGGCAATATATTGTAGAAGTGTTTGGGCTGGCAATTGCGTATGTGTTTGCCGCGATTTTTCTTTTCTTGGTGCTGAGACAATTTCACTCCAAGAAAATCACCGCCGCATTGATGATTGTATTCATCGGCGTTTCGATTGCGTTTTATATTCCTAACGGAACGCCAAACGCATTGGCATATCCCGCTTCGTTACGTTCTTATGGACCTGGCGAAAAACCTGATTTGCCTTATGAAAACGTATTCAAATTCTTCACAAACTTTAACAAGTTTGAACGAATTGAAAACATTGCGCGTGACCCGAACGATGTGCCACAAGAAATCGTCTATAACGAAAAAGGTATGATTGAAGTTCACCTCACTACAACTGAGGTAATTGCAGAAGTTGCGCCCGGTGTCACTATCAATTATTGGACATTTGATAACACTGTTCCCGGTCCATTCATTCGCGGGCGCGTTGGTGATACAGTTCATCTCACTATCACAAATGATGCTTCCAGCTTGCACCCACATAATGTGGACTTCCACGCAGTGACAGGTCCAGGCGGAGGCGCGGCGGCTACTATCGTTGGTCCCGGCGAAACTAAAGAGATGACCTTCAAGTTATTGAATCCCGGTTTGTTCATCTATCACTGTGCATTTGGAAATCCTGGCTTACACATGACGCACGGCATGTACGGATTAATTCTCGTGGAACCTGAAGGCGGCTTACCTCCTGTTGATAAAGAATTTTATATCGTGCAAGGTGAGTTTTATACCGAAGGCGCATTAGGCAGACAAGGTTTACAACTCTTCGATACGCAAGCCTATTTAGATGGCAAGCCACAATATGTGATTTTCAATGGCAAAACCGGTGCATTGATGAATAACATGGAAGCCGAAGTTGGTGATACAGTTCGCATGTTCGTCGGCAATGGTGGCGTAAACTTGATTTCAAGTTTCCATGTGATTGGTGAAATTTTTGACCGCGTCTATCGTGAAGGCGACTTGGTGACTACACCCGCAGAAGGGTTGCAAACTACATTAGTCCCCGCTGGTGGTTCGGTGATGGTCGAATTCAAACTTGAATATCCGGGCAACTTCGTTCTCGTTGACCATGCCCTCGCCAGAGTTGACCGCGGCGCGTGGGGCGTGCTAAAAGTTACTGGCGAAGCCGACCCAACCATTTATAATGGTGATATTCAAACAGGTGGCGGACATTAATTAAAAAGAATATCGTAAGCAAAGTTTAGTTTATTGCATAGAGTTCTCAGAGAATATTCTGAGAACTCTATATTTGTATTACCTCATTTACTAAAACGCATCAAATCATATTCGGTTAGTTGCTTAAGCGCAAAGACTTAAAAAAGTAAAAGCCTATAATGTCTTTAATAAAATAAATATCAAAACTTTTGTAACGTCTATGTAAAAATACTTATTGAATTAAAGGACAAAATCATGAAACACTATAGAATACTTTCTGTATTATTTATCTTAATGATGTCTATGGGTTGTACTTCAACAAAAACAACTTCTGCTATCGAAATCACAGAGGCATGGGTACGTGCTGTTGATTCAGAAATGAGTATGGTGGGTAATTCTGCGACCGCATTGTTTATGACCATTCAAAACAACACCTCAACAGCAGATGTATTAATCAAGGCTGAAAGTGATATTGCCGAGATGGTACAAATTCATCTCAGTGAAATAGATGCAAATGGTGTTGCCTCAATGCACGAAGTAGCAGGTGTTGAAATCCCCGCCAATGGAATTGCCGAATTGAAACCAGGCAGTTATCATGTAATGGTCATGGGTTTGAAGCGAGAAATTAAAGAAGGCGATATGGTTACGTTCACACTCGTCTTTCAAAATGCTGGCAACTTCACAATTGAAGCACCAGTCAAAGTGCCTTAACAATGAATACAAAACAAACAACCATTCTTGTTGGATTAATATTCTTGTTGATTGCTGTGGTAGCGGGAATCACGCTCAATCAACCGTATCAATTTCATGGGTTCATCGTCCCACCTGTGCAACATGATAATCATGTATTCTTACGAACACAAGAAGGACCCATGAACTTAACCAAATATCACGATAAATTTGTATTGTTATATTTTGGTTACACCTATTGCCCTGATGTTTGCCCAACCTCATTAGCAAAATTAAAGACTGCACTTGCCGAGTTAAGTGAAGCAGAAAGAAACAAAGTACAAGTCATTTTTATTTCAGTTGACCCAGACCGTGACACGCCAGAAAAACTAAATGAATATGCCAAACTATTCGGTTTAGATTTCATTGGGGCAACTGGTACTCGCACCGAAATTGACCTTGTCACTGAATCTTTGGGTGTGAAATACAAAATTAATCCACCCGATGAAAATGGTAACTATTCTGTTGACCATTCTGCTTACACCTATGTCATAGACCCAAATGGCTACTTAGTAATGGTATGGAGTCACGAGATTCTTGCCGAAGAAATTGCAGAAGACCTAACTCACTTAATTGAAACAGGCATTCCTGTAAATCAACAACTATTAGCAGGACCCACTCCCACCTCTGTAATTTGTAGCCTGACGCTTATTCCTGAATTTGTAAATAATGGGCAAGGATTATACGAACATAACTGCGCCCAATGTCATGGAATAGATTTAGGCGGTATTCCGGGCTGGCGCACACCGCTAGCAGATGGTTCAAATCTTGCTCCACCACTCGGTATATCTAGTGTGATTTGGCAAAAAACGGAAGCAGAATTAATTGAAGTTATCAAAGATGGTAAAAATTTGAACAAACCGATTCACATGCCCGCCTTTGAAAATACATTATCAGATGAAGAGATATATTCCATTTTGCAATATATCTATAGCAAGTGGAGTATTAATCAAAAAAATTATTATGCAGGTAGCCTTACACAAACTCCCATGCCACCGCCTGCATTCACCAGCACACCAACGCCTTAAATTACTACCATTCATATTTCAATAGATGTGAGAACATATCTGAATGTTATAATTTTTTTATCAACATGCCCATTGATATTATCGCTCTCACCGCCTTAGTCATCGTCATCATCATCTCTGCCATCCGCACAGACTTGAACACTGGTTTGCTATCCATCGCCTTTGCTTATGTCATTGGCGTATATTTTGCAGGCTTAAGCGTGGGTGAGGTTTCAACTTACTTACCAGAACAACTCGTCCTCACACTCGTCGGCGTGACCTTATTGTTTGAAATGGCGCATGAAAACGGCACGCTCGATAAATTAGCAGGTTTAGCAACGCGCTCTGTGCGTGGGCATCCAACATTCTTGCCAATTGTTTTCTTTTTATTCACATTTATCTTTTCTGCCATCGGACCCGGCAACATTGCCGCAGTTGCTTTAATTGCACCGATTGGCATGGTCGTTGCCATTAATTCAGGTGTCAATCCATTGGTGATGGCAATTATGATTTGTACCGGCGCAAACGCTGGCGCATTTTCACCTGTCGCACTGACTGGCATCATCAACACAGGTTTAATGAGCGAAATCGGAATTAATGACCCCAATATCACTTTACAAATTTTCTTGCTTGTCGCAGGTTTACAATCTATTAGCGCGTTGTTGGCTTACTTTTTATTTGGCGGGTATCGTATTGCACAAACAAACACAACCAATCAAACCTTTGCACAACCAAGTATTGAAAAATTTAACAAACAACAAATCATCACCTTAATTTCTATATTTGCTTTAATTATCAGCGTGATTGTTTTCAAAGTATCTGTCACCGTCGGCACATTTGTTATTGCAGGTTTATTAGGCTTATTCAAAATCGGCAACGCCGAAAAAGGTTTACAACATTTACCCTGGGGAATCATTTCCTTAGTTGCAGGCATTAGTGTTTTAGTTGGCTTACTCGAAACCACTGGCGGTTTAGATTTAGCCACCAACCTCCTAGCCGCTTACTCATCCACAAACACAATCAATGGATTATTAGCATTTGTCACTGGTCTCATTTCAATTTATAGCAGTTCATCTGGCGTTGTCATGCCAACATTCATTCCACTATTACCTTCATTAATCCAAACACTCGGCGGCGGAGATTTAATCAAAATGATTGTCGCCGTGAACGTTGGCTCGCACTTGGTAGATGTCAGCCCGCTCTCCACACTTGGCGCATTATGCCTCGCCGCCTTGCCAGAAAATTTTGATAAATCCATCATGTTTCGTCGCTTACTTTTTTGGGGAATATCTATGTCTGTGCTTGGCGGAATATTAGCATTTATCTTTTTAGATTTGCTATAATTTCAGGATGAAAAACAAAACGCTTCTTTCTCTGACTTTATACCTGATTCTGTTTCTATCAGCATCCTGCTCATCCCGAGCCACCCCAGACGCAAATCAACAAATTCAACAAGCAGTAGCATTAACCGTCGCCGCGATTCCATCATCAACACCTGTTCCATTTTCCACGCCTTTTCCATCACCTACACCGTTTAGTTTGGCAGGTTTATTTTGTGAATACCAATTCTGCATTGGTCACCCAATAGACGTTGCATTTTTTGATGTATCCGCTCAACAAAACCCAGCCTCGCCTAGTTCATATAGTCAAGGCTTGCTAGCCGCGTTCAATGCTAGTTTATTTATTCAAGCCATGTGGCAAACCGCCCCCGGTGCCGCCGACCCAAAATTTTTGCTGGACACAATCTTAAACGACCAAATTGATACCGCTTCTGGCTCTATGGATGTATTCCTCGTCCGCAATATGAACGTGATGTACACCTCTATCACCACCATTGCCACACCTGCTTTACCTTTTGGCGGCGCAGGCGCATGGACTTGTGGCGACAGAGTCTTCGCATGGAAAGTCTATGTTCCCAACGCAGAATCAGCCCGCCCCTTGTTTGATGAAGCGTTAGCCAGATTCAGATGTGAAAGATAAATTCATTGCTCAAACCGCCGTCCTCGGCGGTGATAATTCAAATTAAATAAAAATATCAAAGGAAAATTATGTCCACCGAATTTGATTTAATCCAATTGCGCGCTCGCGTTAAAGAATTAGAAGACCGTTTGAAATTTATCTACGACCATTTGCGCATCGAATATTCCGATAACCCCGATAATAAAAATGTAAAAATAATTGAGTTGATAAAAGCAGGCAACAAAATTGGAGCAATTAAAGTGTATCGAGAAATTTATAATGTCGGTTTAGCCGAAGCCAAAGATGCAGTTGATAAAATGGAAACGCGCTATTTATAAAACTTTGGTTTTTAGCCAGTTCTCAATTGTTTCTAAAACAATCGGTTCAATAGGTTTATTCAACAACTTTGTAGTTTCTAAAATAGATGGCTTGCCTTCATCAAAACGCAAAACATGCGTTAGATTCTCAATCACATGTTTTTCTACTGGAGCATTCACTAACTCAGCAATTTTGTGAACATCAGCAGGGTCACATTGCAAATCTTTTTCTCCACCAATCATTAACATCGGACGTGTAATTTGTTTGAAAATAGCAGGCGGGTCGAGGCTGATTAATTCACGCAAAGATTTTGCTGGTACTTTTTGAAGCATTACTCGCATTGTATCTTTGTCTGATGATTTTAATTTATCAATTAATTTTTTCTGGCTTTCTACATTCGCACCCATCATGCGCCCTAATGATTTACGAATAAACCCGCCGAAGCCTGTTAATTCCTCAAACTCTTTTTCAACTTGTGCGGCTTGCTTCATAAGGATAGAGTCTATTTTGTCTACAAACGGGCAAAGCAAAATGTGTCCCGCTACACTTTGGCGTTGAATATTGATTTGCGGAGCAATAATACAACCTTCACTATGCCCAAGCAAAAA
This sequence comes from Anaerolineales bacterium, assembly GCA_016789365.1. Taxonomy (GTDB): domain Bacteria; phylum Chloroflexota; class Anaerolineae; order Anaerolineales; family Villigracilaceae; genus Villigracilis. The sequence goes on along the minus strand of JAEURH010000099.1, from coordinate 719 downwards.
TATTTTATTTACATCAAAATGTTCATACGTCGTTGCAAAATCAAACCAACTGACAGCATCATCAACAACATCAAACAGCCCTGCTGAATAGTAATCTCCAGTGCTTTTGCCACAGCCGCGTTTGTCATAACGTAAACTTGCAATGCCTTGCTTTACTAAAGAATGAGCAATAGCATTAAACACATTTAGTTTTTGCACTGGCATATTTTCATCACGGTCTAGCGGACCACTACCGTGAATCATGATAACGACAGGGAATCTGCCTTCTTCACTTGGAAGGCAGATTGTGCCTGATAAGTTATTTCCGTTTGCGTTGATGCTAATTTCTTTTTCAATCATAGCTTGCCCTATTCATTCAAAGTTTGATAATCAAAATACGAGAAAAAGAAAAATTGGTTGCAAAATTTTATTCATATCCGTTGGGATGGGTTTTATGCCATTCCCACGCGCTTGACAAAATATCTTGTAAATTAGTATTTTGTGGCTTCCAACCCAATTCATTCATAATCTTTTTTGGTGATGCTACTAAACGTGCAGAATCACCCGGTCGGCGCGGAGCGTCTATGCTGGGGATAGGATGATTTGTAACGCGGCGAGCAGTTTCAATTACATCTCGCACAGAAAAACCATTGCCACTTCCCACGTTATAAATTAATTTATCATTTTTATCCAAAGCACTCAAAGCCAATGTATGTGCCGAAACTAAATCCGCAATATGG
>JAEURH010000098.1 GCA_016789365.1 Anaerolineales bacterium | reverse complement strand
GTGTATTCTCGTAAAGACCGTCCAGATTTGTTGACGATGATTAAATCTGAGGATTTGTTGGCGATTAAACATGTGGACTGGGAAAAATAAACCCCTCCTAGCCTCCTCTAAAGGGGAGGGACAGGTGATTGGCTATTCAAAAATATGTTATATGAATTAATAATCTCATCACGAAACAAACTCCCTCTCCTTTAGGAGAGGGTTGGGGAGAGGTCAAATAACGATGATTAGGTCAGATGATTTGTTGGGGATTAAGTCTGTGGATTGGGAGAAATGATAATTAAGACTTGTAAGACTATTACGACCTGTCAGACCTCTTGACACATCCTCTTGCCTCGCATACAATTCGGCGGCTTTGAAAAAAGCACATTTTGCCTAGGACGGGCAACAAGCGTCCTTGAGCGGGTCAACATTCCCGCTAAACTCAACTCCGTTCCGCTTGTGGTTAGAGATTTCACCACCGAGCGCACAGAGAACACAGAGATTTTTTATTAAATTCCTCCGTGAACTCAGTGTCCTCTGTGGTAAAGAATTTTCCCCAACATGCTGGAGAACGGAAATTTATGGAGAAACATGGCTAATATTTCTATGAAAGCCCTGCTTGAGAGCGGCGTCCATTTCGGTCACCGCACCAACAAGTGGGACCCCCGCATGAAGCCTTACATCTTTACAGAACGTAACGGCATTCATATCCTTGACTTGCAACAAACCGTCAAGTTGGCGAACAATGCTTACCAAGTCATTCGCGATACTGTCTCAAATGGCGGTACTGTTTTGTTTGTCGGCACCAAACGCCAAGCCCAAGAGACCATTGCCGAAGAAGCAATCCGCTGTGGAATGCCTTACGTCACCGAACGCTGGTTGGGCGGTATGCTCACCAACTGGTCAACCATGAATCAACGCATTCAAGAGTTGGAACGTTTGGAAGCCTTGCGTGATTCAGGCGACATTAACCGCCTCACCAAAAAAGAAGGCTTGTTGATTGAACGTGAGATTACGCGCCTCAACACGCGCCTCGGCGGGGTGCGTAAAATGAAGAAGCTTCCTAGCTTGTTGTTTATCATTGATGTCGGTCGTGAAGTATCTGCTGTGCAAGAAGCCAATACGCTCAACATTCCGATTGTGGCATTGGTAGATACAAACTGCAATCCACAACCTGTAGATTATGTCATTCCGTCAAATGACGATGCAATTCGTGCCATCAAATTATTGGTCTCCAAAATGGCAGATGCAGTTTTAGAAGGCAAAGCCGCTCGTAAAGATGAAGAACCTGAAATGACAGACGAAGTCAAAGCGGAATCAAAAGCCCGAACTCGCCCAGCCCGCTCCAAGGTCGAAACAGAAGCGGCTGATGACGCAGGTGATGATGTCTTGCTCGGCGAAGCAACTCTCGCGAAGATGAACGTCGGCAAAAAATCAGAAGCACCCGCGCCAGAAGTTGTTGAAGAAGTTAAAGAAGAAAAGAAGCCGAGTGCTGAAGAACAAACTCCAGCGGCTGAATAAAAATCGAAGATAGAATTAAGGATTGACAAATGGAAATTACGACTGAAATGATTAAGCAATTGCGTGCCGCAACCAATGCACCCATGTTGGATTGCCGCAAAGCGTTGCAAGAAGCCAATGGTGATTTTGATAAAGCCGTAGATTGGTTGCGCGAAAAAGGCATGGCAACTGCCGCCAAACGCGCCGACCGCGATGCCTCAAACGGTGTGGTTGAATTATATTCACATGGTGGTGGGCGTGTGGGTGTGATGGTTGAAATTAACTGCGAAACTGATTTTGTGGCACGCAATGAGCAATTCCGCACATTGGCACATGAAATTGCTTTGCAAATTGCCGCCAGTTCACCAAAATATATTACTGCGGAGCAAATCCCTGCTTCTGAATTGGAACACGAAAAAGAAATTGCACGCGCTCGTGCTAAAGAAGAAGGCAAGCCCGATAATGTTTTAGAAAAAATTGTCGAAGGGCGTGTTGAAAAATATAAAGATGAAGTTTGCTTATTACGCCAACCTTACATTCGTGATGAATCAGTGACGATTGAAAAATTGATTTTGCAAAATGTCGCCGCGATTGGTGAAGCGATTGTTGTTCGACGTTTTCAGCGTTGGGAACTTGGTGAAAGCACAACGCAAGCGTAACTTAAAAGCCAGCCTTCGGGTTGGCTTTTTTTCAATACTACCCCCATCCCCAGCCCTTCCCCAAAGTGGGGGAAGGGAGTTAATCCCCTCTCCTTTGGGAGAGGGGTAGGGTGAGGGTAAAATAAATGGAGGCATGAATGACTGCATTGAAATATAAAAGAATCCTATTGAAGTTAAGTGGTGAAGCGTTGGGCGGGTCAATGGGCTATGGCATTGATGTAGATGAAGCCGAGGCAATTGCCAGTCGTATTAAAGAAGTGCGCGATATGGGCGTGGATGTGGCGGTGGTCATTGGTGCTGGAAATTTATGGCGTGGCAAACAAGGTTTAGAACGCGGCATGGATAGGTCCACAGCAGATTATATGGGCATGTTAGCCACTGTGATGAATGCCATGGCTTTGATGGATGCTTTGGAACGCATGGGCGTTTACACACGCGTCATGTCTGCCATCGAAATGCGTGCTATTGCCGAGCCTTATATTCGCCGACGTGCGATTCGTCACCTCGAAAAAGGTCGCGTGGTGATTTTTGGGGCAGGGACGGGAAATCCGTTTTTCTCTACTGATACAGCCGCCGCCTTACGCGCCTCAGAAATTGACGCGGAGTTGGTCATCAAAGCCACAAAAGTAGATGGCGTTTACGATGCCGACCCGAAAAAGAATCCTGATGCGAAAAAATTCGATAAATTAACATATATTGACGTTTTGAATCGCCGCCTTGAAGTGATGGATAGCACCGCCATTACACATTGTATGGAAAATAAAATGCCCATTCTGGTTCTGAATTTATGGGACTCAAAAGCCTTAATCAGCGCACTCAAAGGTGAAAGAGTTGGTACGCTGGTTTCTGAGTAAAATGTGTTTCAAAATCTCTCAAAAATTTTCATAAACTCTCGCTCCCATAGCATAAATCCTTGTTTTAAGGTATCCTTATATTGTAAAAATTTTACAGGAGGAAGCACGTGAGCACTGATGAAATTAAAAGTTTATTGAAAGATGCTGAAACCCGTATGCACGGCGCAATCCAATCATTGACCGATTCCTTGAACGGAATCCGCACTGGGCGTGCCAGCCCGTCATTGGTTGAAAAATTACAAGTCGAATATTATGGTACACCCACTCCTTTAATGAATATGGCTTCCATTAGTGTGCCAGAACCACGTTCTTTGATGATTAAACCATTTGATGCCAGCTCTCTCAAAGATATTGAACGAGCGATTCAAACCTCTGATTTAGGCTTGAATCCTAATTCTGACGGCAAAGTCATTCACCTCAACCTGCCTCCGTTAAATGAAGAACGTCGCAAAGATTTAGTGAAGCAAATGAATCATCGCCTTGAAGATGCACGCATAGCAGTTCGCAACATCCGCCGTGATTTACACAATGATTTACGCGATTATGAAAAAGAAAAACTCATCACCGAAGATGACCTCAAACGCGGTGAAGATGATTTACAAAAGTTAACTGATAAATTTGTAGAAGAAATTGCAAAACTTGGTCAGCACAAAGAAAAAGATATTATGGAAGTGTAGTTTTGTATAAAGGGTGCGTCGCACATTTTCTTAAAAGATGAATCAAAAAGTAGGATTCCTCTATATTTGAAAATAACTATTTTCGTAGAGTGCGACGCACTAAGTAAAAAAACATGACAGACACCCCGTTAAACATTCCGCTAGAAAAAATACCTCAACACGTTGCCATGATTATGGATGGCAATGGGCGTTGGGCACTTCAACGCGGGTTGCCTCGCTTGGCAGGTCACAAAGCAGGCACAGAGAATCTGAGGCGGGTCATCCGTGCTTCGGTTGAGTTTGGAATCAAATATCTCACCATCTATGCCTTTTCCACCGAAAATTGGGGCAGACCTCCTGAAGAAGTTCGTGGCTTAATGTTTATTTTGCAAGATGTAATTGATAAAGAACTTGATGAATTAAATAGTGAAGGTGTGCAGTTACGTCATATTGGACGATTAGAAAGACTAGACCCACGCATTCAGAAAAAAGTTTTACATGCTATTGATTTAACAAAAAATAACGATAGATTAGTCGTTAATGTTGCCTTCAATTATGGCGGGCGAGATGAAATTGTGTGTGCTATTCAAAAAATTATTGCTGATGGCATCGCTCCCGAAGATGTGACCGATGAATTGGTCAACAAATATTTGTTTACCGCTGGCGTGCCAGACCCAGATTTAATCATCCGCACTTCTGGAGAATTAAGAGTCAGTAACTTCTTAATTTGGCAAGCCGCATATTCTGAGTGGTATATCACACCAACCTTTTGGCCCGATTTTGATAAAGAAGAATATCGCCGTGCGATTGAGGCGTTTGCCAATCGTGACAGGCGCTTTGGGAAAGTATCAGCAGGGGAATTACAAGAGACCAATGCGTAGAAGATTACTAACAGTTTTAATAATGACATTAATAGGAGTGCCCGCCATATTGCTTGGCGGCATCTTTTATTTTTTACTCATGTCAGTTTTTTTAATCGGCGCGGCGAGAGAATATGTGCATTTGTTTCGCGCTGTAAAATTTGAACCAAGTATGCAAATTACAATGGGCGGGGTTGGATTGATTCTTTTCTCTCGCATGTTTTCCCCAGAATACGCCGTGCCTGTTTTTACAGCATTGATTTTAATTGCTATGGCATATCACCTAATCACCTACGAAAAAGGCAGAGACCAATCCGCAATTGATTTTGCTATCACTGTCACAGGCATTGTTTATATCGGCTGGTTAGGTGCATATCTGCTAGACTTGCGTAATCTTCCGCAAGGTGGCTGGTGGTTTATGCTAGTCATGTTTTGTATTTGGGGTGGCGACTCAGGCGCGTATTCCATCGGCAGGGCATACGGAAAACATAAAATCGCTCCACGCTTAAGCCCAAAGAAGAGTTGGGAAGGTTACATTGCTAGTGTTGTTTCAGGCGCAGGCATTGGGGCATTTTATTTATATGTCTTCACTACATTTGGATACTTAAAAACAGATATGACATATCTGCAAGCCGCAATCATGGGTTTATTGCTTGGTGCCTTGCCGACACTTGGTGATTTAGGCGAAAGTATGATTAAACGCCAATCTGGCATAAAAGATTCAAGTGATATTATGCCGGGTCATGGCGGTTTCTTTGACCGCATCGATTCATGGATTTGGGGCGCACCGATTGGTTTTTATTTTTTGGTGTGGTTTATCCTATAACTGGAGGTAGCATGAAAGTTCTTGGTGCAACACCAACTCGAAATCTCGCGCTCGAATTAGCACGCGTTACTGAGGCGGGAGCGATGATGGCAGGTCGCTTTATGGGGCGAGGAGATAAAGAAGGCGCAGACCAAGCCGCCGTCAATGCGATGCGGTTAATCCTCAGTACAGTAGATATGAATGGGATTATCGTCATTGGTGAAGGCGAAAAAGATAAAGCCCCCATGTTATTTAATGGCGAAATTGTTGGCAACGGTTCACAACCTGACGTGGACGTGGCAGTTGACCCGATAGATGGGACTCGTCCTTTGGCATTTGGTCGTTCCAATTCGTTGGCTACGGTAGCAGTTTCTCCGCGCGGAACCATGTTTGACCCTGGTCCATTTGTTTACATGAATAAAATTGCAGTGGGTCCTGAATCCAAAGGCAAAATTGATATTGAAAAACCAATTACCGAAAATTTGAAAGCTGTTGCCAAAGCAAAAAATAAAGATATAGAAGACTTAACTACAATTATTTTAGATAGACCACGACATGATGACATGGTTGCTGAAATTCGGAAAGCGGGAGCAAGAATCCGCCTCATCCCTGACGGCGACGTGGCTGCTGCACTGATGACTGCTTGGCCCGATTCAGGTGTGGATGTATTAATTGGAATTGGTGGCACACCTGAAGGTGTGATTGCCGCTTGTGCCTTACGCGCCATGGGCGGAGAAATTCAAGGCAAATTATATGCACAAGATGAAAATGAATTACAACGCGGACGCGACGCAGGTTATGATTTTGATAAAGTGATTACGATGGATGATTTAGTTTCATCTGAAGATGTGTTCTTCGCCGCTACTGGTATTACAGATGGCGAATTGCTCAAAGGCGTGCGTTATTATGGCGACCACATCACAACGGACACATTAGTCGTGCGCGGGCTGACTGGCACGGTCCGTCAAATCATTGCTACACATACAACCGATAAGCTAGAGAATTTGAGTTTGATACGTTACTAACGTCATTGCGAGGAGTTGCAATAGCAACAACGAAGCAATCTTATGATTAAAACAGGGGATTGCTTCGCCACACTGTGGCTCGCAATGACATGATTCATTTCACTTGACAACCCCTTTGCTTATCCGTATAATGTCGTTCGCTTTATTCCTCGATAGCTCAATCGGCGGAGCGAGCGGCTGTTAACCGCTAGGTTGTAGGTTCAAATCCTACTCGAGGAGCAATTTGCCCCGCAGATATTACATATCTGTGGGGTATTTTTTACTGGACAAGCTTTGTTAAAGCCGTTATAAAAAAGAAAAAAATGTTAGATAAAACGAGAGAGAAAATGAACAAAAAATTCAATAATGCAGATGAACTAAATCAATACCTAGATATGCTTGAAAAACGAGTCGAATCACTAGAAAAAGAAAACAGGCAATTAATAAAAAGAACCCAACCTATAAAATTACCTCAGACAAATATAATCAACCCTAACTTTATAAAAAGAGCATTCACGGTATGGGGGCATTTTTTTATAGCAAATGCGATAATAAGTATCTTTTTTGCAATTATATATTTTTGCTTAACAATATTTACAATAAGTTCATTACTTTCAGGAATATCAGTAACTACTCCTGTACCTAATAGCCCAATATTTCCAATACCGTAAATCAAAAGATGCCTAGTCTTTACATTTCTAAATAAAAATCGTAAAAAACTCCGAGGTTTATTATTAATACTCGGGCCACGGAATATCCGCTGGACCAGCATACCCATGTTTTTCTTGAATATACACACGTCCACGTGAGGGTTGGTCACAGCCTTGTTGGTCAATGAATTTGATGGCGGGGTAAGTAGTGCCGAGCGTTTCAAAAATGTACTCTCCGTTTACACAATGCCATACTTCTACAATATAGGGGAACATATTTGGGCTTTCATATTTACCAGGGCTGACGATAATTTCAATCCATGAAACTGTGATTTCATCACCTGCGCGCGTGGCGCTCAAAACAGTAGTGGGACCATAATATGACGAAACGGGAATTTTATAAACATCAGGGTAGACCACTTTCAAATGCTTCATATCGCCTTCGGCTTGCACAAACTCGCCGTTCACCCAACAATCATGCGAATCGGAGCGTCCTCTATTTTCTATCAGCACCCAATTATTTCCTTGTGCGCGTCCAATCAAAGTAATGGGTGTGGTGCGGTTTAATGCAATTAGATATAAATAATTTGCGCCTGGTCCATAACGGCAGACGAGTTTATCTGCAATGACAATTGCTTTCATACTTTCGACAACTGGAATCGGAGTCAATGTGGGTGTGGAGGTTGGCACATTCGTTTCGGTTGGGATGGGGGTAAATGTTTCTGTTGGAGGAGGGGATGTTTCAGTTAAAACGAAGGTTGGGGTTACAGAATCAACTTGCCCCGTAGGCACAGAAGCGGGTGAGTTGCATGAGGTCAGCATGAGAATTGATAAAGTCAAAAAGATTTTTGTTTTCATATTTTATATTTTACTCGTTTTATTAATAAGCATTTATGTTTATTCGTTATAATACTTTTTATGAATACATCTTTACCATTACAACGCGATTTTTCAAAACAAGCACTGGCTACGCTTATCGGCGGCATATCTACTTTTTTGGCAATTGTAATTGTATGGGTTTTAGGCTATCAGTTGATTTATGCTGGCAGAATTTTCCCTGGTGTTTCGGTTGCAGGGGTTGACCTTTCTGGTTTATCACCAAGTGATGCGGCGGTGAAATTAAGTCAAACACTTTCGTACCCGCATACTGGAAAAATTTTATTTCGTGATGGTGAAAAAATTTGGGTGGCATCGCCTTCTGAATTAGGCATGGTGTTTGACCCAACTGCCAGCGCGATGGCGGCATATAACTATGGGCGCAAAGGCGGTTTGTTTTCTGCATTATCGGGTCAAATTAGTGCAGGTGGTTTGGGTGCTGATGTTCCTCCCGTTGTCATCTTTGACCAACGTGTGGCATACAATTATTTGCAAAATATTGGCTCACAAGTGAATCAACCTGTGGTAGAAGCAAGTTTAAGATTAGATGGCACAAATGTTATTGCGGAGTCTGGTCAATTGGGGCGAGCATTAAATTTAGATGCTACATTAATTTATTTAGGTGCACAGTTACAATCGTTTCGTGATGGCGAAGTGCAACTTGTGATTCAAGAAACCAGACCAAAACTTTTAGATGTTTCATCACAAGCCGAAGCCGCACGCAGAATCTTAAGTGCGCCATTGGTGGTCACTGTTCCAAATTATCGTCAAGGTGACCCTGGTCCTTGGACATTTGATGTGCCAGTATTAGCAAACATGTTAGCAGTGAGCGTGGTTGAAAACAATGGCGTTGCCGAAATGCAAGTGGGATTAGACCCTGCTTCACTAAAAAATTCTTTAGATGATTTGAAAATTTATGTAGATAGAATTCCGCAAAATGCCCGCTTCATTTTCAACGATGAGACTCGTGTGCTGGAACCAATAGCCTTATCTGCTGTTGGGCGTGTGATGAATGTAGAAGCCAGCATTACAGCGATTAATGAAGCATTGTTACGCGGCGAACATACAGTCAACCTTGTTGTGGAAGAGAAAGCCCCCGCCGTGCAAGATACCGCCACAGGTGCCGACTTAGGCATTACAGAACTAGTCGCTACTCAAACTACATATTTTTACGGTTCTAGTGCGGCACGCATCCAAAACATTGAAGCCGCCGCAAAAAGTTTTCATGGCGTATTGGTTGCACCCGGAGAAATATTTTCAATGGGCAATTACATCAGCGATATTAGCCTTGAAAATGGCTTTGCTGAAGCATTAATCATTTATGGTGGTAGGACGATTAAAGGCGTGGGCGGTGGTGTGTGTCAGGTCAGTACCACCTTATTCCGCACAGTATTTCTGGCAGGCTTCCCTGTTATAGAAAGAAACCCACATGCTTATCGTGTTTCCTATTATGAAATGACCGCCAGCGGCGCAGTAGATACTAGGTTAGCAGGTTTAGATGCCGCAGTGTTCTTCCCGCTCGTAGATTTCAAATTCCAAAACGATACGCCCTACTGGTTATTAATGGAAACATACGTCAACCCCGGCGCGCGGACAATTACATGGAAGATTTATTCCACATCTGATGGGCGCAGTGTAACGTGGGAAACATCAGGTCCAGTCAACCGAGTAAACCCTCCAGAACCAGTTTTTGAAGAAAACCTCGAACTGGATGAAGGCGAAATCAAACAAGTAGATTACGCCGCCGAAGGGGCTGATGTTCACGTCGTGCGCACTGTTTGGCGTGGTGGTCAGGTGTACTTCACCGATGAATTTAGAACCCACTACTCTCCATGGGCGGCAGTTTGCCAATATGGACCTAACACCGAAAACCCAGAACGCCGCGCACGCCGTGCAAATTTATGCTTGGGTAGCAGTTAATTTCCAAAAACATATAAATGGTACAATCCCTGCCTGAAAAAGGAGAAACAATGGTCAGTGCTGAACTCTTAGAAATACTTCGTTGCCCAAATTGCGTGCGTGAAAAAGATGGCAACCTCACACTTTATAAAGATACATGGCTCATCTGCCAAGATTGCAATCGCAAATACCCCATCGTAGATGATATTCCCGTCATGTTAATTGACGAAGGCGATAAATGGATTTCAACATCACAAGACTCGCTTCCCTTTCCGCCGCCAGCAAAATAACAAAATGAAAGAACTTCTTGCTGATTTAACCAGCGGGGATGATGCACGTGCCGAAAAAGCAATCACCCCACTTGTTGAATTAGGAAAAGTGGCAATTGGTCCCCTGCTAGAATTGACCCGCTCACAAAATGCAGATATACGTTGGTGGGCAGTACGCGCCCTCGCCGCTTCGCCTCATGTGGAGACCGTCAGCCTGATACCGTACCTGAACGATTCATCTTCCTCAGTCCGTGCCGCTGCCGCGTTGGCGATAATGAATCATCCAAGCGAAGAAGCCGTGGGAGCATTGATAAAGACTTTGTATGATGAAGATTCACTGACTGCAACTTTAGCCAGCAATGCCCTCGTTAAGATAGGAGCATCAGCAACAGCACCCCTGCTCACGGTCATGGAAGAAGCGAATACAAACGTGCGTATATTAGCAATCCGCGCCTTGTCAGAAATCAAAGACCATCGCGCTATTCCCATTATGATGAAATGTTTGAATAATGAAAATGAATCAGCAGTCATTCAATATTGGGCAGTGCAAGGCTTAAATAAACTTGGGTTAGATATGGTATATATTAACCCTTGAGGTTTTGAAAAATATGAAAATAATTGAATATCTAAAAAATATAAAAATGACACCACGCCAAATTATTTTTTTTGGCGTAAGCATTGTATTGGCAATTGTGGCGTTTATTTTGGTTAATAACTTAACACAATGTTGGACGCTCACAAAATTGCCAGGCATTGCCCCCGCAAAATGTGGAGCCACAACAACGGGTGACGACTTTACATTAAACGAGCAAGGCACACCGATTGCAAACTTACCACCCACGCCTGCGCTTGTGCCAGTAGAGTCTTTGCCACCCGCATGGGACGGTGCGAGTCGAATCAATATTTTGTTTATTGGTATGGATGCGCGTGACTTGGAAGTTAATAATGGACCCCCGCGCTCAGACTCAATGATACTTTTTACTATTGACCCCATTACGAAAACAGCGGGTATGTTATCTATCCCAAGAGATTTATGGGTGAACATTCCGAACTTTGGGTATAGCCGAATTAACACAGCATATCCAAGTGGCGAAGGTGCTCAACTGCCCGGTGGTGGACCTGGTTTGGCTATGAAAACAGTTTCGCAGTTTTTGGGCGTGCCAGTTGATTATTACATTCAAGTAGATTTCAATGTATTTATTACGATGGTAGATGAGTTAATTAACATTGGCGGATGTATTGAAGTTTACCCAACCGAAAGAATGGTGCTTGACCCCATTGGACCAGGTACAGATAAAGTTGTTTTAACCACAGGCGGCTATAGAGAATTATGTTCAGGCTGGAGAGTGCTTGCCTATGCTCGCCATCGTAAAACTTCTGGCGGAGATGCCGACCGCGCTCGTCGCCAACAAGAAGTTGTTTTGGCTTTACAAAAAATTATTTTTTCTCCAGAGAATTTCCCTGCCTTCATTCAGAAATCTACAACTTTGTATAAACGCCTAAATACTGGAATCAAGACCAACCTTACATTTGAAGATGCGCTTGAATTGGCAGTTCTCGGAAAAGATATATCCCCTCAAAGCATTAAAACAGGTGTCATTGACCCGCAACAAGGCATGGCAATATTTGATAACACAATTTTAGGTGGCGAAGAAGCCAGCGTGCTTAAACCCGTTATGGATAAAATTCGCATTTTACGCGATGAAATTTTTACCACCACTGGACCTACCAGCCCGCTTGCAAAAGGTGACCCTGCAAATCTGATGCGAGAAGAAGAAGCGCGTGTGCGCATTGTAGATGGAACATTTACTGGTTTAGAACAGCGTGCTGGGGCTTTATTCCAACAGTATGGTATGACCGTTACCGAACTAGGTCCTGCCTCCGAAGCATACAGCCAAACAGTTGTGATTGTGTATGGACCAAAACTTTATACGATTAAATGGCTTCAAGCCACCTTTGGAATTGCCGACCGACAAATCCGCTTCAGCCCTGACCCCAACCAAACAGTGGACATCGAAATTCGGCTTGGCTCCGATATTGCCCCTGCTATTCCGTAAAACAAAAAATCGGAAGTCTGAAAGACTTCCGATTTTTTTGTTTAACCCGTTAATGTGCTTCTTACCCAGTCACCAATTAACCAATATTTGAAATCTTGACCTTGATTCGTTTGAATCCCTGCATACACGCCATAACCCAATGCGACGAAAGGCATAGCACTGATAATGCAAGCGAAAGGAACGCAAAGTAAACCAATCACAACTGTACTCAAAGTACCCGTAATTGCCCATGCAATGCCTGTTAACACACCGCCACCAACCCACCAAATGATTTGGAAGATTAACCCTTGTAAAGATTGATACGCAACATAACGCGAGCGGTCTTTATAAATCATATAAATGATTAAAGGCACAAGCGGACCAAAAATACCAGAGAATAAATTAACCAACACACCTAAATGTGCAATCATCGCCCATTGACGTTCTTCACTTGGGCTGAGCGGTGTTAAGTTTGTTTGTGGAATTTGTTCACTCATTATTTCTCCTTTTCTATAATTTATAGTCTATCATAATTAAATAAAAAGGCTCGCGCATCGCGCGAGCCTTTTGGTTACAAATAAATTATGCCCAGCCTTGATTGCGAATGAAATCTGTGACAAATGGAATGCGGATATCTTGCCCTTGATAAGCTTGAAATGCCCAATAGAAGAACACCAAACCTAAAATACCGCCAAAACCACAAGTGACAGTGGCAATAATCGAGAGAAGTACAGCCGCAACAAGAGATTGCACTGCATTGAACTTAACATACGGGCGGCTCTTCTTGTCTTCCATAAACAATACAACAATGGCGATGATGGGGAGCAAATAACTAAGCATTGCCCATAATTTATCATCTTGGGTAATATCAGACATAGGTGCTTGAGACATAATTTTTTTTCTCCTAAAGAAAATGATTTTGAATTTTTATTATTTTACATCTAATCACGTCAACATGCAACTAGCCAATTTCACCCAATGGTACTGTGCTAGAATCGGCACATGTCTATTCGAGTCGTCTTCATGGGTTCGCCCGATTTTGCATTGCCGTCTTTGCGTGCGCTTGCAAAACATTATGATGTTGTGGGCGTAATTACTCAACCTGATAAACCATCGGGGCGTGGGCGAGAATTAAAATCTCCGCCTGTAAAAATGTTGGCGGGTGAATTAAACATCCCTATTATTCAACCTGAAAAATTAAGAGACACAACTCAACTGGAAATTTGGAAACCAGATTTAATTGTCGTTGCC
>JAEURH010000097.1 GCA_016789365.1 Anaerolineales bacterium | reverse complement strand
GCTAAAGCGGACTTAATGTACTGCAAAGTTTATTTTGCTTATTATTTTGTCACGCTACAAGCGTGACCTACCTGTTTACTCATTTGCTTTTGGAAAATAATCCCCTTCAATCCATTCTTCACCATTGGGTCCAACTTCCTTTTTCCAAACTGGCACGATTTCTTTCAGACGGTCAATGCCATAACGTGCGGCTTCAAAGACTCCAGTATCACGATGCGCGGCTGTGCAGGCGATTAACACTGTTGGCGTTTTTGGATATAACTTTCCGATTCGTTGCACGATGGCAATACCTTCAATACTTGACCATTTTTCACGAATCTCTTCGGCTACTTGTTTCATCTTTGCTTCTGCCATTGGAATATAAGATTCATATTCCAAATAAACTGTTTCGTGCGGGTCATTTCGTGATGTGACTCCGCGCACCATGCCAGTAAATATCGCCGCCGCACCTGTGGATGGGAGCGTGATTTTTTCAAGCAAATCGTTCAAATCAATTTCGGATTCGGTGATGGAGTAGATGGTTGGAAAAGTCATATTATTAATTCCGTAGGGGCGAGGTCACCTCGCCCCTACAATTATTATCCACCACTCACTGGTGGGAATAATGCAATTTCGGCGTTGAGTGGAATGACAGCATCGTCAAAAGCGTATTCGCGGTTTATCGTAATCAATATCGCTTTCATAGATTCTTTCAAGTTTGGATATTCATTAGCAAGTTTTTCTTTCAACTGCTTAATCGTCAACTCGTTTGGAATTTCCAAATCCATAGACTTTGTCCCCGCTTTATCTTTTATTGTGGCAAAAAATAAAATTTTAATTTTGTTCATATTAATTCCTATAGTCATTGCCAGGAATGACGCGAAGCGTCCTGACGAAGCAATCTTATAATTATGTCAGAGATTGCTTCGCCGCAACAAACGCGGTTCGCAATGACGGAAAATGTTTTATATCCAGACATCATTTGGAGCAGTCAAATTACTATTTTCTGCATCACCAGTATTGACTGTTCCCGCAGGTTCAATCAACATGATGTGACATTCATTTTCAGCAACAGGTTTGTGTTCCACACCTTTTGGGACGACAAACATTTCACCTTCATTTAGTTTAACTTCTCCATCACGAAATAAAATGGTCAATTGACCTTTGACAATGATAAAGGCTTCATCAGTTTCAGGATGATTGTGCCATTCAAATTCGCCTTGAACTTTTGCCAACTTCAAGTGATAGTCATTCAGTTGTGCAATGATTTTCGGTGACCAATGTTCGGAGAATTTTGATAATTTTTCTTTTATGTTAATTGAGTTGTATTGCATAATAATCCTTGAGATTCTTCGCCGCGAAGAGCAAGAGCGCGGCTCAGAATGACATAATGAAAATTATTCACTCACCACATCACCAGATTGACCACCATGTTTTTCTATTAAACGAATGTTTTGAATCTTCATCGTCTTTTCGGCGGATTTTGCCATGTCGTAAATTGTCAACGCGGCGACGGAGACAGCGGTTAATGCTTCCATTTCAACACCCGTCTTGCCAGTGACTTTAACTGTTGAGGTGATGATAATGCTTGGGGGTTCATCAACCAACTCGAAGTCAAGGTCAATTTTGGAGATAGGCAGAGGATGACATAACGGTATCAGGTCGGAGGTCCGTTTTGAAGCGGTGATGCCTGCAATTTGCGCAACAGTTAATACATCACCTTTTTTGATTTGATGGGAACGAATCAAATCTAATGTTTCTTTTTTCATGTGAACTTCGCCACGTGCAATGGCAATGCGTTCGGTTTCGGGCTTGTGACCAACATCTACCATTTTGGCGTTGCCATGTTCATCAAGATGCGTTAATTTTGACATACTGAAATTATACCTTTCATTGGGCGAGGAGACCTCGCCCCTACATAACAGAATGATATAATTCGCGCGCGATGGAAAGTATTTTAGGAAAACAACTAGGCAATTACAAAGTGGAAATTCCTGTATATCAGGGTCCGCTGGATTTGTTGTTGAGTTTAATTGAACGCGCTGAATTAGATATTACTGCGGTTTCGTTGGCTTCGGTCACTGACCAATATCTTGCATACTTGCGTGGACTTGAACAAATGATGCCTGATGAAATTTCATCTTTCTTGGTGATTGCGGCAAAGTTGGTGCAGATTAAATCTGAAGCATTGTTGCCGCGCCCAGTGGAACGTGAAGTGGGCGAAGAAGACCCTGGTGTTTCGTTGGTTGAGCAATTGAAATTGTATAAACGCTATAAAGAAATTGCTTTGTGGATGGAAGAACGCCAAGAAAATAATTTGCGGACGTTTTTACGCGTCGCGCCTCCGCCGAAAGTTGAACCTAAACTTGATTTATCGAATTTAACGTTAGAAGGTTTGTTGAATGCGGCGGAACGTGCTTTTGCGCGTGAAAAAGAAAAGAAACCGCTCAGCACAGTGATTACTGCTCCGCGTGTGACCATCCGCGAAAAGATTGATTTCATCACCAAGACGATGAAGAATATTCATAAGATGACATTCAGTGGATTAATCACCGACAAAGCCACAAGAGTTGAAATTGTTGTCACATTTTTGGCGATGCTGGAATTAATTAAGCGTTATCGCATCTCGGCTGTGCAGACTGAGTTGTTCGGTGATATTGAGTTCGAGAAAAGTGGGGATTGGAATGAGGATGAGGAAATTGAGATTGAGTTTGAGTGAGTAAGAGAGTAGAGAATTAGGGAATAGTAAATAGGGAATTGGAGGTAGATGATGATAATTAGCAAAAGAGAAAAAAAAGAAATTGATAATTTATTTAAGAAAGTGATGGCTTTACGGATTCAAAGTAAAAGCTATTGGAATTATATTTTCAAATTACAGTCTTTAGGAAATAAATATACGTTTTCAGTTGCGGAAAAGTTATGCTCATCAAAAAAGAAAAGCAATCGTCTTATAGGAATAAATGTAATCAGCCAATTATTTACTATCAAAAAGTCAAGCAAAGAAAACATTCATAAAAGACTTTATCGGCGAGAATCTATCAATGTCATCAAAAAGTTCTTAAATAGCCAAGATGAAGATATATTACTTGCTACTATTTATGGATTAGGACATTTAAATACAAGTAATATTGGTCAATTAATAGGCAAATTCTCAAATCATAAAAAATCAAAAATTAGATTTGCTGTTGCATTTGCGTTAGGTGGAGATGAATCAAATACAGCTATCAATAAACTAATCACATTAACTAAAGATAAAGACCCCATTATCCGAGACTGGGCAACTTTTAGCTTGGGAAACATTGGAGAGAGAGATACATCAATTATTAGAGAAGCTCTTTTTCAGAGAGTTAAAGACCGTGATGCAAACACTCGAAATGAAGCAATTATAGGATTAGCAAAAAGAAAAGATATAAGGGTTATTGATATTATTCAAAATGAGATTGAGACAGAAAATCCATGGGGAAGCATATTTGAGGCTATTGTTGAATATCCAAAACGGGAGTATCTACCTGCTCTCAAGAATCACTGGAATAAAGCATCAAAAAAAGAAAGAAACGAAAAGTTCTGGTTCTCGCTTTTAAATGATGCAATTAAGGCATGCAATTCGATTAGAAAATAATTTTTAGTTTTTATAATTTTGTCAAATTAAGACAAGATTTACACAATTTTATTTGCCACCTCAATCCCACTTAAATACGCCCCATGCACAGTTGCAAAATATTTGCGTGTAATTCCAAAACATGACATGTCTCCGAGAAGCCTTGATTAATCATTGTCATTGTCCACGCAATCGTTATGATTACCAAGAATCTCAATGAGACATGTCATGTTTTTTTAGAAGAGTGCAAAAATAACGCAATCATCGCGCCGAGATTATCAAACACAAAAACATCTATCAATGACGGTGTTCGCCCTGGCACAAACGATTGATGGTATTCATCTGTCAATGAATACAGTAATGCCAAAAGCCACGCTAAAAAATAATTCCTTTTTGGTAAAGCATGTAAATATGAAAGTGCAAGTAATCCGTATCCAATACCATGAGCAGATTTTTTGACGAAGTAATCCCATGAGCCATAATTCGGCAATTCATTACTAGACCGTGACGAAAACAAAAATATAATTATCATCAAGGTCAATGCTGGGAGCCAACGGGGTAAAATTGATTTAATTTTCAGCATAAGAAACTATATCCGCAGATTACAAGATTTCGCAGAGGTTTAAGATTTGATTATCTGTGCAATCTGCGAAATCTGCGGATGGTTCTGTAGAGGTTTCATTGAATACAGTTTATCTCAAAAAAGATAATGAATGGCTTTCGTTTGAACATCCGCAAGAAATTATCAGCACACAAAATATCAAAGAGGTGCGTGAAGCGTTAGAAAATGTCGAGGCGTCCGTCAATGATAAAAATTGGCACGCAGTTGGCTTTGTCAGTTATGAGGCGGCAAGTGCATTTGATTCCGCGTTGCAAACATTTGAGTCAAATCATTTTCCACTCATTTGGTTTGGGCTTTATGATGGTCTAACAAGTCATACAAGTCTAAAAAGTCTGACTAGTCAGACCAGTTCGACCAATAAGACCTTTGAGACTTTTCAGACCAATCAGACTTCTGAAACTTATAACAATGCGATTCAAAAAATAAAAGAGTACATTGCGAATGGAAAGACATATCAAGTCAACTACACCATGCGCCTCGTTGCTGACGTGGTGATTGATTCTTTTTCCCTCTTCCTTCACCTCGCCCAAACACAAAATAAATACGCCGCGTTTATTGAAACAGATGATTTTGCAATTTGTTCGGCTTCGCCTGAATTATTTTTTGAGTTGAATGGCGAAACGATTTTTAGCAAGCCAATGAAAGGAACAATCAAAAGAGGACGAACAACGAAAGAAGATTTAGTTAACTCGAATTGGCTACGCGCATCCGAAAAGAATCGTGCTGAAAATGTGATGATTGTGGATATGCTCCGTAATGACTTAGGAAAAATTGCTCAAAGTGGCAGTGTGCATGTGCCAACATTATTTGAAGTTGAAAAATACCCGACATTATTTCAAATGACTTCTACTGTGCAAGCAAAAACAAATGCTTCGGTGACAAAAATTTTTTCGGCATTATTTCCGTGTGCATCCATTACTGGCGCGCCAAAAGTCAGCACGATGAAAATAATTAATGAGTTGGAGACAAGTCCACGAAAAATTTATACAGGCAGTATTGGATATATCTCACCAAATCGACAGGCAAGATTCAATGTGGCGATAAGAACCGCATTGATTGATAAAAAAAATAAAACAGCAGAGTATGGAGTCGGTGGTGGTATTGTCTGGGATTCGGAAGATAAAGATGAGTATGAAGAAGCCTTGCTCAAAGCAAAAGTATTGACCAATCACCCACAGCCTGAATTTTCTCTCTTTGAAACTTTGTTATGGACAAAAGAAGATGATTATTTTTTGTTAGAAAAACATATTGCTCGCTTGAAAGATTCAGCAGAATATTTTGATTTTGAGTTTTCGGAAGAGAAGGTAGTAAATCAGTTATCAGTAATCAGTAATCAGTTGTCAGTAGCTAGAGTAAAAATTGTTTTAGATAAAAACGGGAATATAACGAGCGAAATAAAAGATTTTGATTTGCAAGAAAAAGTTTTCAAGGTTTGTTTTGCCAATCAGCCAATAAATTCAAATAATGTTTTTCTTTTCCATAAAACAACACATCGAGAAGTTTATGAAAAGTCCATGCAAACAGGCTGTGATGATGTTTTGCTATTCAATGAAAAAGATGAATTAACGGAATTTACGATTGGGAATTTGGTCGTGGAACAAAATGGAGAATTTTTTACTCCACCCATTACCTGCGGGTTATTAGCAGGCACTTTCAGAGAACATTTGCTTGAAACAGGAAAAATAAAAGAAAAGATAATTCATAAAAACGAATTATCTAGTTTTTCAAAAATCTATTTGATTAATTCTGTAAGGAAATGGGTTGAGGTTGAGTTAACCGTCCCGCAGGTTGGTTGATTTATTTTTTGTTTTTTCAAATAACCTGCGGGACGTTCTTATTTACACATCTTGCAAAGTAATAGTTACATTTACCGTGCCATCGCCTAAATCTACGCCCTGAATGACAACTGCTTTACCACTTGGGTCACCGTCAAAGACCATACTGAAAACGCCATCTGAAACAACGGTGAGTAATTCTCTTTCAGTTAATCCTTGTTTACCATATTCATCACGATAAAATGACATGACTTCGTCAAGGCTTAGTTTGGTTTGATAATTGACTGTGCCTGCAACATCAAAAACATTTGTCGCATCGGAAGGCATGGGGAATTCTGAGTTGCCGAAAGAAGGATTAGATTCGCCTGATTCTGTAGATGGTTCTTCAGTTTCTGAGTCGCCATCGGAATATTCAAATGGCGGTAATTCTTCTTGTGAGGTGCTATCTCCACCACCCATAATAGTTTGACAGGCAAGCGAGGCGAGTATCAATATCAAAATGGCTATATATATTCGTTTATTTTTCATCTTCTTTTCTCCTTATCCCCTATCTTATGAGAGCAGAGAGAAAATGTTAATCCCCCATTTAGTATATTATTTATACGATAAAACGTCAGCCAAGAAAAAGGTTGATGAAACAGAATCAGTTATCAATCAGTGATGAGGCGTTAAATCAAAAAAGTGGATGAGCCTTTTCAACTCATCCACTTTATCAAAACAAATTAGTTATCTACTGGCGGTTTGAAGATTAGGAATACTGCGTTTACTAAAATTCCTAATACTGCCGCAGTTGCAATGGCGGGCAAGCCGCTGGGGAAGATGCCTTGTAAAATCGGAATGGGCAAAGAACCGCCTGGAAAACCGATGTTGCCGCCGATACCCACAACCATAATTACAGCACCGACTGCTAAGTTGCGCGGATTAAACATGCTGACGTTATGTTCTTGCATGAGCGCAATGCCTTGCATACCAATTGCACCAAAGAGGTAAATTGCTAAACCACCACTGACTGCAAGTGGAACAGTTTGAATAAGACCAGCAAGTTTGCCAACAAAACCAAGCAATACTGCAATTGCGCCAGCCGCAATTAATGCCGGACCAGAATAGTTACGGGTAATTGCCATGAGTGAGTTGTTTTCACCATAGTTTGTACCAGCAGTTGCACCAAGCATACCTTTGAGTGTGTCATCCACACCATCTAACACAAGGTTGAAGCCGATGTGTTTATCAAGATTATATTTTTCGCGTCCGCTGTCTTCAGCAAAACGGTCAACATATAAACTGATTTGATACAAGTGCGCGGTTGATTCTGGAATGGTTGCAATTGCCATTACTGCTACGCTGAAAATTGCAGTGGCAACCATTGCACCTGTAAAAGTTGGGAAGGTGAAGTGTGGCACAGCAAACCACGGAGCAGCGGCAAATGGAGCAAATTGGTCTGGGTTTGGAGCAATCAGCATTGATGAAACATACCCAACAATTGCGCCGAGCAATACAGGAATCATACCCATAAAACCACTAGCTTGCAGATAGACCGAGAAGAAAATGGTAGCCAGCAAAGTGATAATGGCAACTGCCCAGTTTGCACCTGCTAAATCTAGTGCGGCAAATGCCAAACCAAAACCGATAATTGCGGCAACAGAACCTGTCACAATCGGAGGCAGAACTCTATCAATGGCATCTTTACCAACTGATTGAATGACCAAACCAATGATGATATTCAACAAGCCTGTTACAACAATGCCCGCTTGAATCGTGCTAATCACATTATCTGGTAAGGGTGTGCCAAATGCAGGTAGGCTTCCCGTCATTTGTTGAGCAATGGTTAAGTATGCGGCAATATAACTAAAGCTGGAACCATAAAATAGCGGAATGAATTTTCCAATGCGCCATTTAGAAAGCAACAGAGCCACAATTGTGCCAAGCCCGGAAACCGTTAGCACCACGCCAACATGAAAACCGCACAACGCCGCTACAAACGCCGTAGCAGGGAACATCGTTAGCACATGTTGAAAGCCTAAAAGAATCGTCTGCCCCATCGGGGGGTTATCATTGGGCAGATACCCCATCACATTGTTATTTTTCGCCATCGTCATTTCTCCTGTTGTTGATTTTAATGATTTAGAAACACTTGCCTTCGGCTTACTTGTTTTGCTTACTTTCTTTTTTGTAGCCATACTTACATTCTCCTTTTCTTAAAAACAAAAACCTTGAATCAACAATTCTCAATAATCACCTCCAACAAAAATCGCCGCACAAATTAAGTACGGCGAAAGAAAAGAATGTGATATTAGACTCACCAGCAATGAGTCGATTTTCAATACATACACTAAAACCAGATGGAGGGAAGCGCATGTTACCTTAAATAACCCATTGATATACTTACAGATACGCATTTTTTTGATGAAAATCCGCTTCTTGCTTGCCCGCTACTTGTTTCTGTTTAGACACATTATCTTCACCTGATTTGACTTCCACAATATCCTTGTGCTACACTCCAAGCCTATGCAACTCAAAGGCAATGTAACTATCAAAGCACCACGCAAAAAAGTTTGGGACTTTTTAACAGACCCCAACCAACTCGCCCAATGTGTGCCGGGTATTGAATCGGTTGAAGAAATTGAGAAATTAAAAAAGTATCGTGGCGTTGTTTCAGTTGGGCTTGGCTCTGTCAAAGCAAAATTTAATGGTGAAGTAGATATTCTCGAATTAAACGAACCCAATTTTGCGAAATTAAAAGCACATGGCAAAGCCACAGGAAGCACAGCCGATGCCATTAGCGAAATGAAAATGTCTGATGCACCCGATAACTCTACGCTTGTAGAATGGACTGCTGATATTAATGTCTCAGGTCAATTGGCGAGTTTGGTTTCAAGGCTCATGGTACCCGTCTCTCAAAAGTTAGCAGGCGTGTTTTACGATGAAGTGAAGAAGAGGATTGAAAAAGAATAACTAGAAGAGGGTGCGTCGCGCCTTAATAGGGTAGAACGAATCCTTGCTTATTGGCGCGACGCACTCCGGTAAAATATGCGCGATATTTTGGCAGATGTCGAAAAATGGATAGACACGGGGGAAACCATCGCGCTTGCCACAGTGATTCAAACATGGGGTTCATCACCACGTAAAGTTGGCTCACACATGGCATTCACCTTAAGTGGAAAAATCACAGGCTCAGTCAGTGGTGGATGTGTGGAAAATGCAGTCATTGAAGCGGGATATGAAGTTCTAAAAAATAATCAGCCACAACTTTTACATTTCGGCGTAGCGGATGAAACTGCTTGGGAAGTCGGTTTAGCCTGCGGGGGAAGTATTGATATTTTTGTAAATATATTAAACCCAGAATCTTTTCAACAAGCAAAACAAACTTTAACTGATGAAATCTCAGCAGTTCATATCACTGTGATTCGTGGTACAGACAAATTGATTGGAAAAGAAATCATCATCACAGAAGATAAACAAGTTTTCGGTTCACTCGGCAACGAATGGAATGCACAAGTGTTAAATCTGGCAATGGAATCATTATCACAAAGAGCCTCTCGCCGTGTTGAATTAAATGAAGATACTGAAATTTTTATGCAAACAATTCAACCTGCGCCCACATTAGTCATTGTCGGTGGTGTGCATATTGCAAAAGCACTTGTTTCTTTAGCAAAAACATTGGTTTATCAAACCATTCTGATTGACCCGCGTAAGGCTTGGGGAAATGCGGAAAGATTCCCAAATGTAGATTTAATCCTCCAAACATGGGTTGATGAAGCGTTTGAAAAAATAAAAATAAATTCTTCTACTGCAATTGCTGTTTTGACTCACGACCCGAAAATTGACGACCCCGCTATAAAAATTGCATTGAACAGTTCCGCATTTTATGTTGGTGCATTAGGAAGTAAAACCACAAATGCAAAACGAATTCAAAGATTATTAGATGATGGAGTTAGTGAATCGCACATTAATAAAATCCATGCGCCGATTGGTTTGGATATTGGCGCACAGAATCCAGAAGAAATTGCGTTAGCCATCATGTCGGAAGTAGTAAAAAGTTTCAGGAAGCAGAAGCAAGTTGAAGTTAAGAATGAAGCGAAACAATCTCTAGTCTCCAATCTCTAATTCTGAGGATTTTTCATGAAACCCGCGTCTTTTGATTACTATGCCCCAAATACAATCGAAGAAGTTTTAGATTTGAAACATCAACATGGCGATGATGCCAAGTTTTTAGCGGGTGGTCAAAGCCTTGTGCCTGCTATGAATTTTCGCATTGTGCAACCGAGTGCGTTGATTGATTTGAATCGTGTGAATGAGTTAAGTTTTATAAAAGAAGATAAAAATGTAATTCGTGTTGGGGCAATGGCGCGTGAACGACATTTAGAATTTGATTCGTCTATAAAAAAATATACGCCTTTGTTACATGAAGCAGTGCCGTTTATTGCACATCCGCAAATTCGTAATCGCGGAACGATTGGCGGAAGCATTGTCAATGCTGACCCTGCGGCTGAATTGCCAGTATTGATGATTGCATTGAACGCGAGATTGAAAGCAAAAAATAAAAATGCTGAACGTTGGATTGATGCCAAAGATTTTTTTGCAGGTATGTTTACTACTGCACTTAAACCTGATGAAGTATTAGTTGAAATCGAATTGCCGTTTGCTGAAAAAAATACAGGTTGGTCGTTTATGGAAGTTGCACCGCGTTCTGGTGATTATGCCATGATGGGTGTGGCAACATTGGTAACTTTAGATAAAAACAAAAAATGCAAATTCGCAAAATTGGTTTATTTGAATGCAGGCGATGGACCTGTGGATGCAATAGAAGCCTCGCAAAGTTTAATTGGCGAAACAATCAATGACAAGTTAATTGAATCTGTCGCTTCACACGCCAGTGAAAAAGAAATTAATCCATTCGGAAATATTCATGCTTCAATTGATTTTCAAAGACATTTGGCAAAAGTGTTGACGCAAAAAACTTTGAAGCAAGCATTGGAAAGAGTGAGTAAATAATTTTGACCGCAGACCACTGACGGCTGACACGGTCAGCGGTCTATCGTCAGCGGTCAAAGAGGATACTTTAATGAAACAAGTCACCATCACAGTTAATGGAACAGAATATACAAAAGAAGTAGAGCCACGTTTGTTATTAAGTGATTTTCTACGCCACGAGCTTGGATTAACAGGAACGCATGTCGGTTGTGAGCATGGTGTTTGTGGAGCATGTACGATTATGTTCGATAGTGAATCGGCGCGTTCGTGTTTAACGTTTGCAGTCCAAGCCGATGGGCATGAAATTACTACAGTTGAAGGTCTTGCACCTGATAAAGATAACTTACATCCATTACAACAAGCATTTTGGGAAGCACATGGACTTCAATGCGGTTATTGCACACCAGGAATTTTGATGAGCATGATTCCGTTCTTGAAACAAAATCCAAACCCAACGGAAGATGAAATTCGCCATGCACTTTCTGGAAATTTATGTCGTTGCACAGGCTATCAACATATTGTGGATGCTGTGAAATTGGCGAGTGAGAAGATGAAGTAATTGGAGACTAGAGATTAGAGACTATGTTGCAATCCGTTACTCAAGCCTTTCAAAAAAATGAGGTTTCATCAAGAGAATTTATCTCCAGTCTCCAGTCTCGATTTGATTCTCGTGAGCCTGATGTGCTTGCATTTATCTCAGAAGAAAATCGCTTTGAAAGATTGCAAAAAGAAGCAGAAGAACTTGTAAAAAAATATCCTGACGTCAACAATCGCCCGCCATTATTTGGGATGACCGTTGGTGTGAAAGATATTTTTCATGTTGATGGATTCACTACGCAAGCAGGCAGTAAATTGCCTGCACATGATATTCAAGGCAATGAAGCAACAAGTGTTACAAAATTAAAAAACGCTGGCGCTCTTGTTATGGGAAAAACTGTCACAACAGAATTTGCATACTTCACGCCTGGTCCAACGCGTAATCCGCATAATCAAAATCACACGCCTGGTGGTTCAAGCAGTGGCTCTGCCGCCGCGATTGGCGCGAATCTTTGTGACATTGCACTTGGCACACAAACCATTGGCTCAGTGATTCGTCCCGCCGCGTTTTGTGGTGCGGTTGGATTCAAACCAACTTATGAAAGAATTTCACGCGAAGGCGTGATTCCATTGTCACCGTCGTTTGACCATGTTGGGATTTTTACAAATAATGTTAAAACTGCAAAACAAGTTGCCAGTGTGTTATTAGAGAATTGGAGATTAGAGACTAGAGATTCAAAACCAGTTCTGGGAATTCCAGAAGGAAAGTATTTAGAAAATGTATCTAAAGAAGGGCGTAAACATTTTGAAAGTATTTGTGAATTACTAATTGCTAATTACGAATTACGTTCTGTCCGTGCTATGGATGATTTTGATGAAATCAAATCTCGGCATGATGCCATCATGTCCTACGACGCTTCACAAGTTCATAAAGAATGGTTTGCAAAACACGAATCGCTTTACTCGCAAAAATTTTCGGATTTAGTAAAACGCGGAAGAGCAGTCAGCAACTATAAATCACAGATTGAAGCGCGTGATAAGTTTAGAAATCAAATCAACGAAGTGATGAATCAAAATCAAATTGATTTATGGATTTGTCCTCCAGCAATTGGAGTTGCTCCAAAAGGGTTAGATTCCACTGGCGACCCCGTGATGTGTTTGCCGTGGACTCAAATTGGTTTTTCTGCAATCAATATCCCGACAACAAAAAATGAAGATAACTTGCCATTGGGTTTACAGCTTGTTGGTAAATGGAATTCGGATGAAATGTTACTTGCTTGGGCTGAGCAAATTGAAAAGGTCGTGAGAAAAATATGACAGTTGTCAAATGGAATGTGCGTGCAGGTGCATATTACGACTCAGTTGTGTTGATGCAACTGCAACGCGGACTTTTAGAATTAAATGGCGTGCTGGATGCAGGCGTAGTGATGGCGACGCCTGCGAATAAAGATTTACTTGCAACGAATAATTTATTACCAGAAAATGTTTCAGCAAACCCAGATGATTTATTAATTGTCGTCAAAACCAAAGATGATTCATCCGCAGAAGATGCTATTAGCAAAGTGGATGAATTGCTTGCGAAAAGAAAATCATCATCTGTTTCGCAAGATTTTCGTCCGCGAAGTTTATCTGCCGCAGTGAAACAATTGCCCGAAGCAAATTGGGTTTTGATTTCAGTACCAGGTCGTTATGCGGCTGGCGTTGCCCGCGAAGCACTGGAATTAAATAAACATGTTTTTCTTTATAGCGATAATGTTTCACTTGAAGATGAAATTTCATTGAAGAAAACTGCGCGAGAAAAAGGTCTGCTCGTGATGGGTCCAGATTGCGGCACAGCCATTATCAATGGCATTGGTTTGGGTTTTGCAAATCGTGTTCGCCGTGGAGCAATTGGCGTCGTCGGCGCATCGGGTACAGGCACGCAAGCCGTCACTGCACATATTCATAATCTCGGTGCTGGAATTTCTCATGCTATTGGTACAGGTGGGCGCGATTTAAAATCTGATGTTGGTGCGATCACTGCTAACCAAGCACTTGAGGCGTTAGCAAAAGATGATGAAACAAAAGTAATTGCATTGATTTCAAAACCTCCATCACCTGATGTTGCCACGCAATTAATTTCCGCCGCGCAATCTACGGGTAAACCTGTTGTTATTTATTTCATCGGTTATCCCCCACCTGCTAGAAAAATCGGCAATTTACATTTTGCTATCAGTTTGAGTGAAGCGGCAGAGATTGCTGTAAGTCAGTTATCAAAAAAAAGTGATCAGTTATCAGTGAACAGTTACAAAGGTTATTTACGTGGATTATTTTCTGGTGGAACACTCGCTTATGAAACTTTGCTTGGTTTGCAAGCAAGTCTTTCGCCAATCTATTCCAATGGTCCAATCACTGCAAATCAAAATCTCAAAGACCCACTTAAGAGTGAAGCACACTCTATTATTGATTTGGGCGATGAATTTTTTATGGTCGGGCGTTTGCACCCCATGATTGATAATGATTTACGAATCAGACGCATGAAACAAGAAGCCGCTGACTCAGAAGTTGGGATGATTCTATTTGACGTGGTGCTAGGCGAGGGTTCGCATCTTGACCCTGTGGGAGAGTTGGTTGCTGTTATCAAGGAGATTCAGGTTAACCGAAAAGATATTGAATTTGTGGCAATGGTCATTGGCACAGATGATGACCCACAAAATATTCAATCACAAATTGAGAAGTTGCAAGAAGCAAATGTCACTGTCATTAGAACTGCCGCCGAAGCAG
>JAEURH010000096.1 GCA_016789365.1 Anaerolineales bacterium | reverse complement strand
CATTTAACCACGCTTCATAAGTAGTAGATGTGCCAGCGCAAATCGCTTGACCAGCCAACCCATCTAAAGAAGTGATGCCTGAATCAGCGGCAACTGCTATAACAGCGGGTGTGTAATAGTAAGGCACGCTGAAATCAAGCGCTTGTTGGCGAGCAGTGGTAACAGTCATAGACCCAATGCTCACATCCCATTTATCTGCCCATGAACCAGCAGTGATAATATCCCAATCTGGGGTCACGAAACATGCTTCAACACCAAGTGCTTCAGCAACAGCAATAGCCACGTCCACATCAAAACCTTGAATTTCTTGAGATGTCAAAGCATCAGATGGGCATTTTGTGTCACTTGGGCGTGTGCCATCAGTCTTGGGGAAGGATTGTGGTTCATAGTTCAAATCTGAAGAAACGAGGATGTAACCACGCCCTTCAATCGCGCCAAGCAAGTCAGAAGCAGACGAACCGCCACCGCCACCACATGCCGTCAGCACGAGGGAAGCCATCACAATGAGGCTTACCAAAGTCAAAAGTTTTTTCATTTTCTCCTCCGAGAGAATTAGAAGTTTAGGCAACTTTGTTGCCACGAAATAGTTTTATTCCGTCCTTTAAGGATAGACTATTTTTATCAATTCCGCAAGGATATTTATTGTTAAATTTCATAATGGTACAATTAAGAAACAAACTTATCGGAGGCTGTATGACTACAATTTTCCCAAGCGAGGCGTGGTTAAAAAATTTAGAAGCAAAAATTAATTCAGATGAAAAATACAAAGAAATAGCTAAAAATTGGGAAGGTGATTTATTCTTCTTTATTGAACCAGAAGGGAATTTGAAAGAACGCCTCACTTTTTATCTTGACCTGTGGCATGGCACTTGCCGAAAAGTCGTTTACAAACCCGATGCCTCTGACTTCCCAAACCCCACTTTCACATTAACTGCTTCTTATAACAACATTACCGATGTGCTAACTGGAAAACTCAACCCAATGACAGCCATGATGACTATGAAATTAAAAGTGCAAGGAAGCATGGGCTACATGATGCGTAACGTACCAACCGTTTTAGATTTTGTGCGCGTGGCGCAAGAAGTGACAGACGAAATTCTTTAACATGTCATTGCGAGTGCGAAGCACGAAGCAATCTCCTAATTAAGTTGGAGATTGCTTCGCCGCAAAAGCAAGAGCGCGGCTCGCAACGACAAATAGCAAATTATGCTTCCCATCTTAAAAATCAACCTCACTACAAACCAAACCGAAGAATTTATCATCCCGAAAGAATGGGAAAAAGATTTTATCGGCGGTGCATCACTTGGTGCGCGGATTTTATATTCACATTTAACCAAAGAATTAAACCCACTTTCACCTGAGTCACCATTATTGTTTATCAATGGACCATTATCAGGTACAAACGGACCCACCACAGGTCGTTTTGTGATTTGCGGAAAAAGCCCCGCTACCAATTTATGGGCTGAATCAAACATCGGCGGGTTTTGGGGACCAGAACTCCGCAAAGCAGGCTACGACGGTTTGTGGATAACAGGAAAAGCATCTAGCCAAGTATATGTTTGGATTCAAGATGGCAGGTTCGAGGTCAGACCTGCGGCGCATATTTGGGGACAAGATGTATATGAAACACAAGAAACCATCAAAGCAGAAATCGGAGTCAAAAACGCACGAGTCGCATGTATTGGCGAGGCGGGTGAAAATCAAGTTTTATATGCTTCCATTTGTTGCGACCACGGACGCATGGCAGGCAGAACTGGCTTAGGCGCAGTGATGGGTTCAAAAAATCTTAAAGCCATTGCTGTGCAAGGTACACAAAAATTTGAAGTGACTCAAGAATATGTTCGCTTGCGTTCTGAATCGAATCGCATGTTGAAGCAAGATAATGAATCGCGTGTGATGAATGAAGTTGGCACGGCAGGCGCGGCAAATTATGCTGAATATTTAGGTGCTATGCCATCAAAATATTATCAGCAAGGTGTGTTTGAAAATGTTGATAATGTTTCTGGCGTGAAGATGACCGAAACCATTTTAGTTGGCAGAAGTGCTTGTCAGGGTTGTGTAATTGCTTGCGGGCGTGTGGTCAACCTCGGTGATGGTCAGAAGCGTAAAGGTCCAGAGTATGAAACTATTGTTGGCTTTGGTCCCAATTTATTAATTGAAGATTTGCACGAAGTCACGCGCTTAGGTGAGTTGTGTGATAAATATGGCATGGATACGATTAGTACTGCGAACACAATTGGTTTGGCATTCAAACTTTTTGATGATGGAAAAATAACGCTTCAAGATACGGGCGGCTTGGTACTTGATTGGGGAAATTTTCTTTCTGTTCGACAATTGATTCGCATGATTGCTCGCCGTGAAGGCATTGGTGATTTGCTTGCAAATGGTGCAAGGCAATTTGGCAAATCATTTAATTCAGAAGATGAAGCCGTGCAAGTGAACGGGCTGGAAGTGGCTTACCATGACCCGCGCGGCGTTTCAGGTATGGCACTTTCGTATGCTACTAGCCCGCGTGGTGCATGTCATAATCAATCGGATTACTTTTTTGTAGATTGGGGTCACACGCACGAACAAATTGGCATTAACTTTTATGAGCGTCAGGCGCAAGCAGAGAAAGCCGCGAATGTTGCCAAACATCAAGATTGGCGCACGCACTATAACTCTGTTGTCATTTGTATTTTTGCCAGCGTCTCGCCAGAAATGCAAGTGGATTTATTGAATGCACAACTTAACTTGAATTGGACAATTGAAGATTTGATTAAATCAGGTGAGCGCGCATGGAATCTCAAACGCGCAATCAATAATCGTTTGGGAGTCACGCGCCAAAATGATAAATTACCAAAAGCGTTGTTAGAACCTTATCAAGAAGGTGGCTCGGCTGGTTTTGTGCCAGATATTCAAGGCATGTTATCTGCTTATTATGAAGCGCGTGGTTGGGATTGGGAAACTGGTAAGCCGAAAAAAGAAAAGTTAATTGAATTAGGTTTGGATGAAATGGTTAAGGACTTGTGGGAGTAATGCTCTTGTTTGTCTAATTAGTCTTACTGGTCTAAATAGTCTTTTGCACAACGAAAGCCGACAATATCGTCACGACCAGGAAATGCCCAATGCCTATTCGTGACGCGAATGGCGCGCAAGACGGTATTCCATGCACCGCTACGAATTACTTTAATATTTCCAATTTCAGGACCCGTTGGGTTTTCATAAGGTGAATTGGCATAATAATTTTCTTTGTACCAATCGGCAGTCCATTCCCAAACATTGCCTGCCATATCCATTATGCCATAAGGGCTGGCACCTAATTCAAATGAACCAACATCCGTAAATTGCTTGAAGAGAAAATCATAATTGGCAGTAGGTTCATCGAGCAATTCATTTCCCCAAGGATATAAACGTCCATCTGTGCCACGAGCGGCTTTTTCCCATTCCGCTTCGGTGGGTAATCTGCGTCCAGCCCATGTGCAATAATCAACTGCTTGAGTCCATGCCAAGCCTTGCACAGGTTGATTCGGTGCGTCAAAAAATTCTTTGCTCGGAAGAACTGGTAATGTGCATGCACCCGCATCAAGACATTGGTTATACATCGCATTGGTCACTTCGGTTTTATCAATCCAAAATGCATCTAAATACACTTTGTGTTGTGGCTTTTCATCATCAGCGGCATCGGGGTCGTTTTCGTCACTGCCCATAATAAATTCACCTGCTGGGATGTAAACCAAAGTCATTCCATCCGCCTTTGAAATTTCGGTGGAGCCTGCTACTGATTCCTCAATATTTCCACAAGCCGAAAGGATCAAAATAACTGTAAATAGAAACAATATGTGTTTTTTCATTTTTTAATTTGATAACTCTAAAAGTAATTCATCAATTTCTTGACCACGCGCATTTGCAAACCATTTCCCTTCTTCAATGACGTGAAACCCACATTTCTCTAAAACGCGCCGTGACCCAATATTATCTTTCGCAACACGTGCATAGATTGGACGAACTGTATTGACATTTGCTAAAAACTCTTGCAATGCCATCGTTGCCAACCCTTTGCCCCAATATTCTCTGCCAAGCCAATAAGTAACTTCAGGTCTGCCTTCTTCTTCATAATAACTTGAAACATTTCCAATCACCTCACCCTTGAAGATAATGGTTTTGTTGATGATGGTCGAATCTGTCATAATTTTTTTCCAGTGCGCATTAAACGCTTCTCGATTTGTTGGGTCTTTCGATGTAAATGCCGCGATATGATTGGCTTCGGGGTCTAATTGGTTTTGGAAAAAGATATCAAGGTCATCATCTATAATATCTCGTAAAAAGATTTGATTTGACATTTTTCTATTTTTCCTTTTTCAATACCTGAAACAAAGTGATTTGCATTCCGTCAGGGTCTTGCAAGCGGACGTTGTAATCACCCCATGGAGTTAGCACGGGTTCGTGAACTAATGTTGCACCATGATTAAGCAAACGCTTCATCGCTGACTCCAAATCTGGCACTTGAAGTGCGAACCGTATCTGCCCACTGACTCTTTTTCCTGCTTCCATATCATCAATCAATTTGGCTTGGTTTTCATCAAACACTTCAAGTGTGGCGTTGCCCATTTCTAGCATCAATGCTTTGCCCTCTCCATTGTTCCAAATGGCGGCAGGTTCAATTCCTAAGCCTTCACAATAAAACCTAACTGATTTTTCATAATCTTTAACAGTGAGTGCGATGCGTAATTCAAGAACAGGTTGATTGGACATAATAGATTACTCTTAATAATGCTATCTTTGATGGGAATTTATATTACCGTGATTACGGCACAATCATCTGCACAGCAGACGGGAAAATCTTATATTCAAAATCAGTTAGCCAAGTATCGAAGAGTTCGCCGTCTGTATGAGCAGGGGATGGTTTATCCAGATGGATTTTCAAGCGCGTGCAATGCAACTCATGGATGCCTTCCATTTCAACCATGTTGCCTTTATCTGGTTTCATGGCTTTTGGCAACACTTGAAACATCCCCAAACGTGTGCTTCTGTAAGCATGAACAAATGTAAGTTTTCCATCAAATGGATTGGCATGAGGAGTCATATAAAAGATTCCGCCAGTACGATGCCCGTTGCCAACAGAAACCAGACTCAACGGTCCAGAATATGAACCGTCATCCCATTCCAAATAAGCATCCCAGTTTGGTCTATCCATAATGCCTTGCACTGCCGCAAGTAAATAACGTGGCACACCAGAAAGATTTTTAATTTTCTCTTGCTTGGTGGTTACATACGGCTCTAAGCCAGCCGCAGAATTGTTTAAGAAATAACGTTCATTACATTTTCCCAAATCAATTGCGCGAGTTTTTCCATTTGCAATCATTTGCGCCACAGCAGAAAAATCACGTGGGTTTGCAATGTTGTCAGATAAATCATTGGCTGTACCTAATGGAATAATACCAATGGTTACTGGAAATGCAGATTTTTTATCCCAACTTTGTGCGGCGCCATTAATCACTTCACCAATCGAACCATCACCACCTGCAACAATCAAAGTTTGATAACCTTGTTTCACAGCCTCAGCCGCCAAACTGATAAGATGGTCTGTGTGTTCAGAAACAGACAAATCAAAATCAATACCTGCCAAGCGTAAAGCATTTTCAGCATCAGCCCAACGCTTTTGTGAATTCCAACGATTTGAATAAGGATTATGCAAAATTTTAATTTTCATTTTCTATTTCCAATCACTTAACTTCAATTTTACCTGAATCTAGTAGTAACATTCAAAAGTCTTTTGCCACAGAGCGCACAGAGACCTTTGAGAAAAACCCTTAAAATCTTTTCTCATTTTCCTCTGTGTTCTCTGTGGCTATGTTTTATTAATCTCAAGTTGTCCATTTTGTAATTATCATTTTCACTCGCATTCTTACACGCGCATCTGCCCCCGCTGAAACCCACAACGAATTTGCTTTTCGATACACCGCTTCATCTATTTTTTCAAAATCTTCCCATTCGCTTTCTAAAAATTCTTTCATCTCAGATGGCGTATCCCAATAATAAAAGAAATCAAATTCACTTTCTTTTTCTTTGATATACCATCCTTTAGATTCAACTTCCCTCATGGCTTGATTTGCCCCTTCATCATGTGCTAACCCCTCAAGCGCATCATTTAATTGACCTGCTACTTGATACTGTTGCGAGTCACATACTTCTACCCGCCAGTTTGACTCGAGTGCTCGCAAGTCAATGAATATTCCATTTGGTTTTAACAATCTCTGAATTTCACTTAAAGCATCTAACTTGTCTTCATCATCAATGCAACATAATGATAATGCGCCAATGACAATATCAAATGATTCTTTTTCTAGTGGAATATGTTTGGCACTGGAATTGAAAAATAAAACATGCTGACATGCATTAAGTACAGCATCGGCTCGCGCAATCCGAATGGCATCATGGTCAATATCAAATGCAACCACTTGTTTGGCGTGTTTGGCATATTTCCAAGTTAATCGCCCTTCGCCACACCCGACTTCTAGCACTCGTTTACCAGAAAAATCTGCAAACTGATGAAGTATCTTACTTTCTTTATTTTCTGGGTCTCTTTGCATAGATGTCCATGTCATTGCGAGCCACGCTCTTGTTCTTCGTGGCGAAGCAATCTTCTGCTATTAGGAGGTTGCTTCGTCGCTATCGCTCCTCGCAACGACATAAAAATTTATTTTGACAATTTCTTCATTTTTTTCACCGAAGCCGTTACCAAGTCTTTCAAAACTTTTTTATCCACATCGTCTAACTTTTTGATATACAAACATCCTACACTAGTTGTGAATTTGCCAAGTTTTTTGAGTAAATCTTTTTCTACATCAAACCCGCCCATGAGATATAAAGTGAGATTTTGTTTGCGAGGGGAAAAGCCTGTCAACATCCAATCACCTTCACGTCCGCTCTTGCTTTTGTAGTGATAACTTCCAAACCCGACAATACTCGAACCCCACATTTTTGGTTCTTCTTTTGTCACTTGCTTCATGATTTTGAGAATTTCGTAGCAATCGTTTCTTACTTGTTCATCTTTGACTGCGTTGAGAAATTTTTCCACGCTAGCATCATTGACTTTGGTTTTTAAATCATTTTTAGCCATCCTAGCCTCCGTATTTTGCTAAGTTTTCTTTGGCTGATTCGTTGATTAATTCTTGCAATATATTTTTATCAACGTCAGCAAGTTTTTTGATATATAAACACGCCTTGCTTGTTTTATATTTACCAAGCTTTTGAATAAGTGGATTATCGGCTACCGATTCCATAATGTAAAGGGTAATGTTCTGTTTGCGTGGAGAAAATGCTATGATGGGCATATCGCCTTCATGTCCACTAGCATATTTGTAGTGATATTCCCCAAAACCGACAATGCTAGGTCCCCACATTTTTGGTTTTTGTTTAATGGCTTTCTCCATCATCTTTGCAATTTCAAAGCAATCTTTTCTTTTTTGTTCATCTACAATGAAGTTGAGAAAATCTTCCACACTTGCTTCATTCTTCTTGGTTTTTAATTCTACCTTTTTTGCCATGCTAATCTCCTTTTGGAAAGCGAGTCAATAAAGCGATTTTAGCATATTTGTTCTGTTTTGAGCATTTAACCTTTGAAATGATACAACTCCCACTTATCTGCATCCCATTGAATCAATTCCAGCATGTTGCCAGATGGGTCATAAATGCCTGCAAACAAGCCACCAAAAAATTTCTGAGGCACTTCATGAATCATCTTTACATTTTTTGTTTTTAATTCTTTTAATGTGCTAGCAAGGTCATCTACTGCTATTCCTAAAATGACACGGCTTTCAGTGGGTTCAAGGTTTTCAATTCTATGCAGTGCTATCGGAAAACTTTCTTGTTGTACCACCACAAATTCTGGATAATGATGGTCTTTTTTGATAATTTCAAACCCTAAAATGCTCACATAAAATTCAAGGGCTTTATCCATGTTATTGACTAGGA
Organism: Anaerolineales bacterium; assembly: GCA_016789365.1. Classification (GTDB taxonomy): domain Bacteria; phylum Chloroflexota; class Anaerolineae; order Anaerolineales; family Villigracilaceae; genus Villigracilis. Next base: position 6,377 of record JAEURH010000096.1, on the reverse strand, counting down.
TTGTTGTGAAAGAAAGCCTGTTCATAAAAAGATTTTAGCATATTGAGAATAAAAAAGAGCGGATGAATTTCATCCGCTCTAAAGATTTACGTTTATTGCCCAGGCATTTCTACACTGACATTTACAAATCCATTTTCAGGTGTAAAAGTAATTTGGAATGGCTTTGAAGTTCCATCACCACAATTGACGTTCCATTCTTCTCTCCAAACACCGCTCGCATCAGGTTGTTGGATAACCGTAATGGTGGTGCCTTGTACGGTCGGGGTTTCGCAACCTGAAATCATAGCAACAATTTGAAGTGAGAACCAAGCGGTGAGGCGAGTTTCGTCATCTGCAAGCCCACCTTCTGGAATATCATTCCCTAAGTCAAATGAAGGGGTAGGTTGGGTCGGGTCAAACGGGTTACCTGGAATTGGTGTTGGGATTTCAAAATCTTGGATATCTTGAACAACTTTTTGCGCTTCTACATAAGCCTGATAGCCATAATAGCCCGCGACAGCAGTAATTGCACAACAGCAACAAAGCACAATCGCAATGACAATACCAATAATCAGATTACGATTTGTGCCTGAATTGGTTTGTGGTGTTGGATTTGTTTCCATTAAATATTTCTCCTATAAATTTGATAGCAAGATTATAAAATATAAAAGGAGCAAGCAGGCGAAACCTGCTTGCTCCTTTTGTCCTATTCCAATCTATTTATTTATCCAACAACGCCGCTACGCCAGGCAGTTCTTTGCCTTCTAAAAATTCAAGCGATGCACCGCCACCAGTAGAGACGTGAGTCATCTGCTTAGCAACGCCTGCTTTTTTGACAGCACTTGCTGAATCTCCACCACCAATTACGGTGATTGCTTTTGATTCGGCTAACATTTTTGCTAATGCAAATGTGCCTTCGGCAAATTTTGGCATTTCAAAGACGCCGACGGGTCCATTCCAGACGATTAATTTGGCATTGCTTAATTCTTTTTTGTATAACTCTATGGTTTTCGGACCAACATCTAACATACGCCAACCTGTAGGGATTGAATTTACATTTACTGTTTGGGTATTGGCATTTGCATCAAATTTATCTGCAATGATTGCATCCACAGGCAGAATTAATTTATCCGCGAATTTGCTCAAAATAGTTTTTGCGGTTTCAATTGATTCTTTTTCGACTAGACTATCTTGCATGTTTAAGCCTTGAGCAGATAAAAATGTGTTTGCCATTCCCCCACCGATAATTAATTTATCGCATTTGGATAGTAAAGTTTCAACGACTAAAATCTTGTCGCTGATTTTTGCTCCGCCGAGAATTGCAATGTATGGATGTTCAGGATTTGCAACGGCTCTTCCTAAATATTCAAGTTCTTGTTCCATTAAGAATCCAGAGACAGCGGGTAAAAATCTGGCAATGCCTTCGGTAGAAGCATGTGCACGATGTGCTGAACCGAAAGCATCGTTAACATAAACTTCACCTAATGAAGCAAGTTTTTTTGCAAAATCTAAATCGTTCTTTTCTTCTTCAGGGTGATAACGTGTGTTTTCTAACATCAACACTTGTTTTGGTTTTAATGCTTTCGCCATTTTTTCCACTTCATCACCAATGCAATCAGGTGCCATTTGGACGGGACTCCCTAACAGCGAAGATAATGTCTCCGAAGCGGCACGCAGGCTGAATTCAGAATCAGAAGCGGATTTTGGTCTGCCAAGATGACTCATCAAAATCAATGAAGCGTCTTGTTCCAAAATATATTTAATCGTTGGTAATGCGGCACGGATGCGTTTGTCATCTGTCACTTTACCATCAGCCATAGGCACATTGAAATCAACACGCATTAACACGCGTTTGTTTTTTAGGTCAATATCTTTTACAGTTTTTTTGTTCATAATATAAACGTAGGGGCGAGGTAACCTCGCCCCTACACATCATTAAAGAGATTTTGCCATCAATGCAGTCAGGTCTGCTGTTCGGCAAGCATAACCCCATTCATTATCGTACCAAGCAACTACTTTGACCAAGTTGCCAATCACCACTGTATCCATTGCACTGAACACAGATGAAAAAGTTGTGCCACGCAAATCGGTTGAAACCAATGGTTCATCCGTTACATCGAGAATGCCTTTCATGCGACCCTTTGCATATTCAAGCATGGCGGCACGAATTTCATCAGCACTGGCTTCTTTACTTAAGACAGCAGTGAAATCAACCACAGAAACAGTTGGAGTTGGAACACGAAATGCCATGCCACCAAATTTTCCTACAAGTTCAGGAATCACCAAGCCAACGGCTTTTGCCGCACCCGTTGCAGATGGCACAATGTTTTGAGCGGCGGCGCGTGCATCGCGTAAATCTTTTGCACCGACATCTTGCAATTTTTGTGAATTGGTATACGCATGAACCGTTGTGAGCAAACCTTTATCAATTCCAAATTTATCATTCAACACTTTGGCAACAGGAGCCAAACCGTTTGTTGTACAAGAAGCGTTTGAAACAATATGATGTTTGGAAGAATCATATTTATCTTCATTGACACCCAACACAATCGTTAGATCTTCATTTTTTGCTGGTGCAGAAATAATGACTTTCTTTGCGCCACCTGATTCGATATGTGCTTTGGCTTTGGTTGCATCGGTAAACACACCTGAACACTCCAAAACAATATCCACGCCCATATCTTTCCACTTAATTGCGGCGGGGTCTTTTTCAGCAGATACTTTTACAGTTTTACCATCAACTACTAAGTTGCCGTCTTTCGCCTCAACAGTACCATCATATTGTCCATAGGTTGAGTCATATTTCAACAAATGTGCATTGGTGGGCGAATCAAATAAATCATTGATTGCTACTACTTCAATATCTTTTGCATGTCGTTGTTTGATAGTGCGAAACACCAAACGTCCAATGCGACCAAATCCATTAATACCAACTTTTACTGCCATTTTATAATCCTCCGAGATTGATTTGCGGATGAAAATCCGCTTAATTTATTTTTATTCTTTCGACATTTTATTTTACTGCGATATGCCCGATTTGTGGAAAATTTTCCGCGCTTCGTTTTAGGGGATAACTGGTTCTCCCACTACTAGATAATATCTCTTCGGGGACAATGTGTTTCATCAAATTTTGTTTTATCCTTCACCAAACCTGACAGGTTTTATTAAGTAGTTTTTCAATCAAACTTCTTTGAATAAAAAAGGAGTCTGCTGATTATGGTTCTATGGAAACCTGTCAGGTTTTTTATGTTGTAAAAATTTTTGATTCAAGGTATAGTCTGAAATGATTTCCATATAAGACTCTGTATTGGTGTCATATACGGCAAATCTTCCATATATGACCCTAAATTGGGGTCTTATACGGAAAAAGTCAATATAATACCCCGTATGGGGTGGTTATACGGAAACTTTCCGTATAATACCTAGTTAGCCGCCTGTCCTACAAAATATATATCGGAGTAAAGTATGCAAAAAACAACCTTTGCAGTCCAGCAAATGGACTGTGCGTCTGAAGAACAATTGGTAAGGCTGAAACTTCAAGAAGTCAGTAATATATCTTCTTTGCAGTTTGACCTTCCTAATCGCAAGTTGGATGTTTTCCACACAGGCGATTATCAATTAATTTTTGAAGCACTTAACAGTTTGCAACTCGACACAACTCTGATTGAAAGTGGCGCAACAGATGAGTTTGTACCAACTGGCAAGGATAAATTAGAGCGAAAATTGCTTTGGCAGGTTCTGTCTATTAACTTTTTCTTTTTTGCCCTGGAAATATTAATGGGTTTCATCTCCAATTCAATGGGGCTAGTTGCCGATAGTTTAGATATGCTGGCAGACAGTCTTGTTTATGGGCTTGCACTTTTTGCAATTGGTGGAACAACTGTCAAGAAAAAGAATATCGCCAAAGCAAGTGGGTATTTCCAAATAATTTTGGCTATTTTTGGTATTACCGAAGTAATCAGGCGTTTTCTTGGGTTTGGCGATGTCCCTACATTTCAAGTGATGATTGTTATTTCATTGCTTGCTTTGATTGGAAATGCAACCAGTTTGTTTTTGCTTCAAAAAAGTAAAAACACGGAAGCCCACATGCAAGCCAGCATGATTTTCACCTCCAATGATGTGATAATCAACATCGGGGTTATTCTCGCTGGTATATTGGTTTTTGTAACAAATTCCAAAATTCCTGATTTGGTTGTCGGAGCAATCGTATTTATTATTGTGGCGCGTGGCGCATATCGTATATTGCAGATTGCAAAGTAGTTCATTAACAAAAACGGCGGCTAACAAAGCGTGCACCTGACGTGTGGGATTCTGCGCGATTTACAAGCATTTTTCTCGCTTCGAGTTTTTCCTGCTCCCAAACATTGTTCACGCCCGCCCACACGCAGGTAACGCAAACCGTTAGGCGCTTAAATAGATGAAGCACAACAGAAGTAAACTGAACTGGAGGACAAATGTCAGTGGAATTTGAAAAGATTACACCAGGAAAACTTTCTAATGCTGCAATTATTCCCCAAGTACTCGATCACCAATGGGTACCAGAAAGCCTCTTAGAAATAATGATTCGAGACGGTAAGTCGCTGGAACGTAAAGAGATTCAGCGAGAGAGATCGAAGCATGTAATTAAAGAATGGAGACGTGCGCTAATTTATGGCGAACAAGTAATTGTAAATCGGACATTTTTGTTTAACAATGAAATCATTGTAGACGACTACGATGACGCTGAGAATCGTGAACAATTGAAGAATCTTTTAAATAACAAAGTAATAATTCCTTACTTTGTTTCTGAAGATGCACCAGACGAAAGACCCGACTTTGACATGAAAGAGAGTCAATGGAATGCATGGATGGACATCGTCCGAGAATCCCACATGTCATGTGTTCGGTTGGATTGGGGCAATCAAAATAGCGCTTTCAAGGCTCTTTCTGGCGCTTTTCATAATTATGTCCAGACCTTAAACACTGAACAACGTGCTGAGCATCTAGCGGGGTACCTTAAAATACCTAAGAATGAATTTCCCGAATTTCGCAAGCGGCTTAAAGATGTTGCAGTATTTGCGTTCAACATGGCAGACACTCGCCTTGCCACACGGGATGATGTATACAAAGAGTTCGTAGTAATAGATGGCACAAATCTTGTAGAGGGGCATTACAGCAAAAAACCATATGCTTCAAAAATCAAGCAAATTGTTGATTTAAAATACAATGTGATTTTATCCGACGCAATGGGCAGATATTCACTGACGCCACAAGGTTCACCACCGCGTTCAGCATTAGGTGATCTTGAAGATATATTGCAAGCCAACGTCATAAGCGCCCAAAATGTTAATGATATATTACATGCTCTGCGTAGTCTAGCGTTCGATCAAGTTACACAAGGAATGTACTTAAAAAGCCTCGGTGATTTAAACTTATCTGATGTAAACAGAACGCGCAATACCGATGAATGGGATATGTACAAAGGTGCAATGCTAGATCTGTTGCGTAATCCTTTGCAATTTCCTGATTTAAGTGCTAGGTTTTATGCAAAATTTGCCAAACTGAACGAAACAATAACCCATATTCGCGTAGAGCGCGACCAAGCAAAATGGGAACCTTGGGTAAAACTTCTTATATCTGTTGGTTCAAAGGCTATAGAAATCGCAATTAACCCTGCTGATCCTTCTCAGAAATTACTGACGACATTAGGAGCAGGGGTACTATCTACTGGAGTAACACCTTTCTTGATGAGGCTTGCTATTGGTGCTAAAACCTTCACAGACGCCGATTTAGACGTAAGTCTTGATTTTATGAGAGGGAATGTTTCTACAGGTCGTGATGTATGGAATGAAATGATTGGACAATTACGATCCACCCCAGGCTTCAAAGAACTAGTTAATGAAATAGATATTGAAAGAGAAGCGAATCAGAGCCAGCCAGAAAATCTTAGTCTAAATTACTATGGTTATTAATATTTGTGAAGTCTGTAGAATCACTAATTCACTGGCAAAAAGCGCCTAACAAAGCGTCCTCAGAAACAGTTAGGTCGGGGTAAGTTGGAAACCAAGTTTCGTAGCCTTTTGATGTAAATATTTAACTTGCTGTTCACGATACCTCTTTTCATACTCCGACACACTCAACGGTTCATACTCCACTTTATACTTCAACATGCGATACACCACTCTGGCGATGGCATGGGCGGTGGCCACCACTGCTTGGGCAGGTCCTAATCTTGCTTTTTGTCGCCGATACAATGCCCCAAAGTAACAGTCCGCTCGCATGACAGAGTTGGCGGCTAAGCGAAAGGCTTGCCCTGCGCGATTTTTTGTTTTCAAGGTACGCTCTTTCAATACTTTTCCACCCGATATTTCGCGCTTCGGTGCTAACCCCAACCATGAACAAAAATGTTTTTCATTTGG
>JAEURH010000095.1 GCA_016789365.1 Anaerolineales bacterium | reverse complement strand
CCGACTCTAGGCTTGGTCAATGAGGCAGGAGAGGTTGCGGGTAAGATAAAGAAGATATTTAGAGACAAAGATGGCGTCATAGGTGAAGCGGAAAAAGAAGCACTCAAAGCCGAATTGGGAGATGTGCTGTGGTATATCGCTCAAGTTTGTTCGGAGTTAAATCTTTCACTCGATGAAGTTGCAGAAGCAAATATATCCAAACTTTTAGACAGACAAGCACGTGGAAAGATTCAAGGGGATGGGGATAATAGATAGCGATTAGCAAGTGCGTCGCGCTTGGTGAATTGAAAAAATGCCAACTCTTAAAGCGCGACGCACCCCGGTACAATAAACTAGTCACTAAATAAGTAAAACAGTGTTGTCTTCTGTGAAAGGGACAATTAAGGAGGCGTTATGCTATTTCAAGCGACGTTATTAGTTGACCTCACAGCCATGGCAATTTGTTTGTGGATGGCTTTTTACTTATTCGCACGCGGATTTCCAAACAAGTTAACCATGCGGGGCGTGATTTTATTATTAGCACTCTCCGCTTTTTTTTATGGCGCATACAACAATTTATTTGAGCAAGTGACTGGCACCGCCGCATTGCGAGCTTCGTGTTTAATCACGGGCATCAGTGCGTGGTACAGCATTACGCTTCAATTGTTATCGGAAAAGATTCGCAAATCATTACAATGGTGGACGAGTGCTGTTTATATTCTCGCAGCTGTCACAATTGCTTTATTACTCAGCACACGCAATGCCTTTGTCGGCGAGCAAGGCAATGTATTGTATGTGGCACGCATGGGTGTTGGGCTTCCATATATTTTGTATGGCATTTTTGAAATCGTTGCACTAGGCGGAATTTTATATAACTTACTAGCATTCAATCGCGTCGGCTTTACAACCGAAGGGAAATTTTTCCTAGCCGCTTCTTTATTTGCAGTAGCAGGTGTTGCGTATGGAATTATGGCATTGGCATTGTCACCACCTATGCCACGCATTATTCAAGATTCATTAATTTTCAGTGGTGTGTTTATGATTGGATATTCAGCCGCGCGTTATCAAACATTGGTAGAAAGACGCACCACTTTACAAGATTTTCCCATCACTACTTTGACAATTTTATTTGTCACAACTGTTGTTGGATACAGTGCCTATCGCCTCGGACTTCCCTTACAGTGGCTCGGTGCGCTGATAGCTTTTGTTGTGCTGACGCTTTCTTTGTATGATTTAGTGCGTGAATTTTTAGAGCGGCTTCGTATGCGCAAGGAAAGCACATTTCGCAAACAACTTCGTCGGCTTGAAAATGAAAGCTCAGCAGAAGATGCTCTTAAAATCCGTTTGCAAACAGGCTTAGATTTATTATGTCAAACGCTCAATGCTTCTGGCGGATTAATCGCAGTTCGTAGAGAAGATGAATTCGTTGTAACAGCAACCAAGAACTCGGTCCCGTTAGAGAGCCGTTTTTCATTTGATTTGTTTTCTTACGACGACATTACCGAAGTGACAGACAATGATTTGGTGTGGGTTGCTCCCACATTTGATGGTCAGACTCAAATTGCAATGGTTGGCATTGCCAAGCCAAAGAAAAAGTTAGATTATTCAAGAGGCGAATTAGATTTATTAGGTGAATTTGCCGACCAAATCGGCACAGTGATTTCATTACACAATTTAAGACCTCAACAAACGCAACAGATTCGCCAATTGGTAGAAAATGTCAATGAAATAAATTTAATTGAAAAAGAAATGATGTCTGCGATTGTCAAAACACCAGATGAAGAATTTATCAAAATTCTGGAAGAATGTTTGCGCAATCTGCCCGATACAATTACTTTAGGTCAATCGGCTTTGGCAGAACAAATCAAAGTAGATGGTGAATCTCATATCGAACGTGGAAAAAACTTACAACAAACCTTGATAAAATCTATTGAATTATTACGCCCGGCAGAAAAGCGTCCCGAAGAACCCCTTCCGCGCGTTTGGTACAACTATGTAGTATTAAATGATGCGTATGTCGAAGGTGTCCCAAATCGAGAAATCATGGCAAGGCTTTATATCTCAGAAGGAACATTTAATCGAACCCGTAGAAATGCCATCCGCGGTTTAGCGAGATTACTCATGGAAAAACATAAGTAAACAATGTATTTGTTCAATGTAAAGGCTCCCAAAGAATCCACTCTTTTGGAAGCCTTATTTTTTAAGTTGGCGGTTTTTGGCAGTTCTTTCTCTGGCTTTGGCAGTTCAAAAATGCGAAAGTAGGGGCAGAAAGGAATTTCGCTATGAACCGACATACACTTTTTACAAACGTCCAAGAGTATTACCAAAATTTAGTTGCTGAGTTGGCTACCGCTCAGCACGATATTTCAATGACCTTCTTGTCTTTTGTAAAAGGCAAGTGGGCAGATGAAATTTCACAAGTATTAACAACCAAAGCCTCAAACGGTGTACGTGTACGTTTGATGGTTGATGAACTTGGCGAGGCATTTGATGATGCTCGTTGTGCCATTCAAAATATCTCTTTGATTAATCATCTGCGCTCACACGGTGTGCAAGTGGATATTTACCGTCCTGCTTCTCCATTAGGCATTAACAATCGTTTGCACTGCAAAATTGTTGCTATTGACAATCGCACAGTCTATCTTGGCGGTTCTAACATCGGCGATTATTACACCACATGGTCAGATTCAAATTTGCGTGTGGATGGTGAACTCGGAACTATCTTCCATAACATTTATGATTTTCTGCACAGTTTTTCTCACGATGGAAATAATGCTTTCCGTTTATTCAATGTTTCCAATTTACAAGCAGGCACAGACCGTTTATGGCTGACTGTGCCGCGCCATCAATATCACATTCGTGAAGCCTTGATGAACTTAATCAACTCGGCTGATAAATCCATTCACATCCGCACTTGGTATTTTCTGCCCGATGATGACATGTTACACGCCTTATGCACGCAAGCAAAAAAAGGTGTGCAGGTGAACGTATTGCTTTCACATGAAACACGCGTGCGTTTAGTAGATTTTGCAAATTACATTCATGTCCATAAATTAGTCAACGCTGGTGGAAATGTATATCGTTACACAGGCAAATATATGCACAGCAAAGCCGCATGGAATAACCATGATGATGTTTTATTTGGCTCTGCCAATTTAGATGCCCATTCGATGAAAGGCAATTTTGAGTCTTGTTTACAAATCAACGCCTCTTCCTTGACTTGGGAACTGCGTCACCACTTCAACATTGACCTCGCTTCAAGCATTCAACAAACACCGCATTCCTATCTTCATCGTTCCTTTGCAGATAAAGCCTTATCTCACACTTGCAATCTCGCTTCTGATTGGTTATAGGCGGTGTGACATGAAAACTGTAAAAATCTTATCTATTCTTTTAATTGTCCTTTTATTAGTCATCTTCTATCAAGACATTGCCGACTACATGAAAATTATCACTGACCAAGAATCTGTTTCAGCATATTTACAAAGTTTTGGAATCTTAGGTCCCGTTGTGTTATTTTGCTTATTGATTGCTCAAGTATTTATAGCAATCATTCCAGGTCACGCATTGATGGTAACAGCAGGTTATGTATATGGAACATTAGGCTTAGTAGTTGTCATCACCAGTACCATACTCGGCAGTGAAATCGCATTCTTCATCGCCCGTCGCTATGGACGAGAATTAATTTATAAATTAGCATCCCAACAAACAATTGATAAATGGGATAAAGCCGCTCACAATCAAGGTATTTTGTTTTACTTCTTTAGTTTTCTCTTGCCCATTTTCCCCAATGACTTGATGTGCTATGTGGCTGGCTTAGCAACCATTTCACCAAAACGATTCTTTGTCGCCAATGTGTTAGGGCGTACTTGTACAGCCGTGATTGTGACCATGATTGGTATGTACGGATTAAACCCACCCGCTTGGTTTTTGGTCGCTTTAGCACTTGCAGTCATCGGTCTATTTGCAGGTTGGACGATTTATCGAAAAAAAAACATCCTGACCAATGAGCAAAAACCTTTGACTATAAAAAGTAAAGCCCAAAGTAAAACTTTCTCGAAAATTTTTCTAAATTCTGTATTTGTAAAGATTCTATTCTCAACCCTAGCAAAATTGCTATAAGAGTGCGTCGCACCACAACGACAGAGTATTCACATTAATAGAAACAATTTATCATCAAACTTATCTTAATTAATAAAGGTGCGACGCACCCAACTCCTGTAAAAAGAGGCAACTATGAAAATGAATCAATTTGAAACATTCTTAATGACATTTGATTTCGGCAGAAAAATCTATTTGCGTGGCATTGTCAAAAAACTGCAAGAAATTTCGCAACTGCCACCGAATCAAAAGATTTTAGAAATCGGTTGTGGAAATGGAATTGGCACGCGATTAATTCACGAGTATTTCAAGCCAAGTGAATTAATCGCCACAGAATATGATGAAAGTTTGGTTGAGATTACACAGCAAAAAGTTAAAGACTTAAATGTTCTTGTAGAACAAGCCGATGCCACAAAGTTTAGATTTGCAAATAATGAATTCGATGCAGTGATTGGATTAAGTGTTATTCATCACATCCCAAATTGGGAAGAGGCTTTGGATGAATTGCATAGAATCATCAAACCGAATGGCTTGTTGATTATCAAAGAATTATCCATTGACACGTTTAGTACATTTTTTGGGAAAATTTCACGCAAGTTTGTTGAACATCCGTATGATGATATGTTTACACAAAAAGAATTTATTGATTATCTAAAACAAAAGGGATTTATCATCGAGGTACTCATGCCACATTCGATGTTAGGCTTTTTGAGCGATTTTTATTTGGTGGCGAGAAAAATTTAATATAAATAATCCCGTAGGGATGTAATGATTATAGAAATGTATTTGGTATAAAACAAATCCCGAAGGGATGACATAGATTTTCAGACTATAACACCCCTGCGGGGTCATGTACGATTCGAAGGTCACGTTTTAATTAAGCCCGCTTGAGCGGGCTTTGTAATGCTAGCACGGGGATTCATCCCCGTGCGATGATTGGGGTAAGAAAATGCTGATGAAACAGAATCAACTATAAGTCAAAAAAGCGGCGTGTTGAGTTCATCGAAACAAAGCGGAAAGTCAATAGAAAATCCCATCCATTTGTCTAGGTCAAAACGTAAGGAAACTCTAACCTTTTTCCTACGCGCGTATTCCCGCTTTTTGGTAGAATCGCAATCAAGATTTAGGAGAAAAATTATGGCTGGTATGGAACGTTTCACACAGCGGGCAAGGCGAGTTCTTTCTTTGGCACATGCCGAGGCTGAACGCGCCCGCCAAAATAGTATTGGAACCGAGCATTTATTACTCGGCTTAATGGATGAAGAAGGCGGCGTAGCGGGGCGCGTTTTGCGTGAATTGGGGATGACATCGGACAGAGTGCGCGAAGTAGTACAACGCATTAGTGGCATATCTGCTAACTTTGACCCAAACAGAATTGAGCTTGCGAGTGAAACTCAGCAAGTACTTGAATACGCAGTTGATGAAGCCCGCAGGTTGGGACATCACTACATTGGAACTGAACATATTTTGCTCGGTTTGGTTCGGATTGAATCAGTTGCAATGGAAGCATTAAGAAGATTAGGTGTGACGCCGGATCAAATTCGACGACAGACTCGACGCGTATTAAATGAATCCGCTTCATCTTCTTCGCCGACACCTGCTAGCTCACCTGCAAGCAGAGGTTCAGCCTCAGGCGCGAATCCCAAAACCCCGCTCGTTGACCAACTTGCTACAGATTTAACTTCTAAAGCCGAAGAGAAAAAATTGGACCCCGTTATTGGGCGTCAGATGGAAATTGAACGTGTCATTCAAATTTTGGCACGCCGTACAAAAAATAATCCGGCATTAATTGGTGAACCCGGCGTTGGGAAAACCGCAATTGTCGAAGGTTTAGCTCAACGAATTGTTGAAGGTGACGTTCCTGCTCCATTGATGAATAAACGTTTGCTTCAATTGGATGTAGGTTCATTGGTTGCAGGCACCATGTATCGTGGTCAGTTTGAAGAAAGACTCAAACGTATTATTGATGAATTAAAACAATCTGGTGCAATTTTATTTATTGATGAAGTTCACATGTTAGTAGGCGCAGGTGCTGCAGGTTCATCTGTAGATGCTGCTAATATTTTGAAGCCAGCCTTATCCAGAGGCGAATTGCAAGTCATCGGTGCCACAACCATGGATGAATATCGCAAACACATTGAATCGGATGCCGCGCTTGAACGGCGCTTCCAACCTATTCAAGTAGATGAACCCAGCGAAGAAGAAACCATTGAAATTCTCAAAGGCATCCGTAACGCTTACGAAGAGCATCATCACTTGGTGATTTCAGATGAAGCCCTCGAAGCCGCCGCGCATTTATCATCACGCTACGTCACTGAAAGATTTTTACCAGACAAAGCGATTGACTTGATTGACGAATCATCTTCCCGCGTGCGCATGTATAAAAGCCATGCCGCGAAACACGCCAAAGATTTATTCAGTCAATTACGTCAAGCCCGCCAAAACCGTGCATTGGCTCAAGAAGACGGTAATAATGAAGATTTGAAAGAATGGCAAGATCGTGAATCTGATTTAGGCGAACAAATTGAACGCCTGCGAACAGGTTGGGATCGTGCCACCAGCCCGGTTGTCTCTGCAGAAGATATTGCTGAAGTAGTTTCTATGTGGACGGGTGTTCCGTTGATGCAACTTGCAGAAGCTGAATCACAACGCTTGCTCAAAATGGAAGATGAACTTCGCAAAGGCATTATCGGTCAAGAAGATGCAATCATTGCTATCTCTCGTGCAGTTCGCCGCGCACGCGCGGGTCTCAAAGACCCCAAACGTCCGATTGGTTCATTCATGTTCCTCGGACCAACCGGCGTTGGCAAAACAGAATTAACTAAAACACTTGCTAAATTTATGTTTGGTAGTGAAGATGCCGCAGTTCAATTAGATATGTCTGAATTTATGGAAAGGCACACCGCTTCCCGTTTGGTGGGTGCCCCTCCCGGATATATTGGTTACGAAGATGCAGGTCAATTAACCGAAGCACTTCGTCGCCGACCTTATTCAATTGTCGTGTTTGATGAAATTGAAAAAGCACATCCTGAAGTTCACAACATGCTTTTACAAATCATGGAAGAAGGTCACCTAAGTGATGCCAAAGGTCGCAAGGTAGATTTCCGGAATGCAATTATCGTCATGACTTCAAACATCGGTGCAGATGTCATCAAGAAACAAACATCTCTAGGCTTTGCCTTGAAACGTGATGAAGCCAATGAAGAAAGACTTTCTTACGAAGATATGCGCAAGAAGTTAAACGAATCGCTCAAGCGCGCCTTCCGACCTGAGTTCATCAACCGTGTGGATGCAGTTGTTATCTTCCGTTCGCTCAACAAAGAAGATATTCAAAAGATTGTTTCTCTTGAATTGGATAAAGTTGCAGAACGCCTCAAAGAACATGACCTCGAATTGGTTGCTTCACCTGAGGCATTATCTTCCCTTGCAGAACAAGGCTACGATGCCGAGTTTGGCGCACGTCCATTACGCCGTGTGATTCAGCAAAAAGTGGAAGACCCGCTATCTGATAAATTGCTGTCAGGTGAATTTGTCAATGGCGACAGCATTGATATCAACGTCAATGACGATGGCGAGATTGTTTTAGAAAAAGACAATCAGCCAATTCCTGAACCGAGTTTATAAAAGATTTAACCACAGAGGACACAGAGCGCACAGAGATTCTTAAAGATTTTCTCAGTGTTCTCTGTGAACTCTGTGGTAACAAATTCCTTAATGAACAAACAAGAACTTTTCAAACAAGCCGATTACAACTTCCAGCGCGGAAACCGCGAACTGGCAAAAAAGTATTTAACCGAATATCTATCCGCTTACCCGAATGATGAAGCGGCTTGGATGTTGATGGCAAAAATCGCAGAAGACAAAGAAAGAAAGTGTAATTGCTATCAGCAGGTGTTAAAAATTAATCCAAATAACAATGAAGCCAAAATTGGGTTGCTTCGTGCTAACTCTGCCAGCCCAACATTACCATTACCGAAAAAGCAAAATACAACACCATTTCAAACCAATCAAAGTTCATATACAAGCAAAGTACGTGGAGTTTTGATTACGGTTTTTGTCATTGCTTTATTTGGCGCGACCACTTTGGTTATGGCACGGAATAATCCACAATCTAAAGTTGCTGAATTTTTAGCAATTGCTACACCAACATTGATAAGTAATTCAGATTTAGGTGATGATGTTGCCTCACAAACGCGTGCCGAAGTGAGTCAAAAATATCCGCAATATGCGCCATTGGTGGATGCGTTAATTGGTTATGCAATTGCCAATGCAGAAAATGGCATGGAAGGTGCCCCTCAAAGACCCGGTAGTGAGATTATGGTTTCACAGCAAGCAGGTGTAGAAGCAAAATCTATTATTGAAAATGCTTTGCCACAACCAGGCTCACTTTCGTCTATTACGATTACAGAGCAACAAATTACTTCTTGGTTGGCGATGGAATTACAAGAAAACCCAGATTTGCCATTAAGTAAGGTGCAGGTCTTTTTACGAAATGGTCAAGTACAAGTGTGGGGTATGGTGAATGGTAGTGCAGATTCAACGTCTGCATTGATTGTTGGCGAAATTAAAATTAACAATAGTCAACAGCCTTATTTTGTGATTGAGTCTATGCAAATTGGAACACAAGTAGTGCCAGAAATTTTATTGGTTCAAATGGAATCATGGTTGAATCAAATGCTGGTAGAAAATATCAATGAGCAATTGCCTGGGCTACAAATGATGAACGTCAACGTAGTGAACGGGTTAATTACCGTGTCGGGGATGAGATAACAAGCCAAAACGTCGTCGAGAGGCGATGTTTTTATTTAAGAACTATTATCTTTTCTTAAGCATATTTTTGATTCAGACTGCGTCTTATCAGTAGGTCAAAAAGGAGAAATTATTATGAACACAAATTATGAAACGATTACGTTGGCTGGCGGATGTTTTTGGTGTTTAGAAGCGGTGTATGATGAAGTGAAGGGTGTCATTTCAGTGGACTCAGGTTATTCAAATGGCAATGTGGCGAATCCAACCTATAAGGCTGTTTGCACGGGGCTGACGGGTCATGCCGAAGTTGTCAAAATTGTTTATGACCCTGCTGTCATTTCCACGCGAGATATTTTGAATGTATTTTTTGCTATTCACGACCCAACCACTTTGAATCGTCAAGGCGCGGATGTTGGCACACAATATCGTTCAGGGATTTATTATCACACGCCAGAACAAAAAGAAATTGCAGAAAATTTGATTAAGGAATTAACCGCGCAAAAGATTTTTGATAATCCGATTGTGACCGAAGTGGATGCGATTAAAGATTTTTATATCGCCGAAGATTATCATCAGGAATATTATGTCAACAATAAATTCCAGCCGTATTGTATGGCGGTGATTTCGCCGAAGGTCAATAAGTTTAGAAAGCATTATTTGGAATTGTTGAAGAAACAACCAGCATAAAAAATTTTATTAGGACACAGATGAACGCTGATTGACGCTGATAAAAAGCAAAAATCAGCGTTTTTCTGCGTTTATCAGCGTCCAATTAATTTGTTATACTTTGCAACCTATGAACGAGAGCAAGACACCTAATTTCTACATCAAAAACATCCCCATTTATGGGGATACTATCCTCGCGCCTATGGACGGCTATTCAGATTGGCCCTTCCGTTCCATTTGCCGTGAGCTTGGCTCGGCAATGAGTTACACCGAATTTGTGAAAGTGGAAAAGATTCTCAGCAAGTCGAAAGAACCTGCGAAAAGATTATTTTTCAAAGAACCTGAACGTCCAATGACGTTTCAAATCTATGGTGAAGACCCAGATTTGATTCTCAAAGCGGCGTTGCAAATTGAAAAATTAAATCCAGACATCATTGATTTGAACATGGGTTGTCCAGCCAAAACCATTGCAGACAGAGGTGCAGGTGTGGGTATGATGCCTTCTCCATTGACGATTGCCCGCACATTTAGAAAACTTGTTAAACATATAAAAGTTCCAGTCACTGGAAAAATCCGCTTGGGCTGGGATAAAAATAAAAACTATAAACTCATCGCCAGAATCGTTGAAGAAGAAGGTGGTTCATTGATTGCGGTTCATGGAAGAACCAAAGAACAAAGATATGCTGGTCTTGCCAACTGGGATGCAGTGGCTGAGGTTAAGTCAACAGTAAAAATTCCAGTCATTGGAAGCGGTGATGTAAAAAGAGTCGCAGACATTGACCGAATGAAAAATCATACCAATGCAGACGCTGTGATGATTGGTCGTGGTGCCATTGCGAATCCTTGGATTTTTTCTCGTATTGACCGTGAACAAGTCACGCCACAAATGATGCAAGATTTAATTCATAAACATTTGGTGCGTTGTGTAGAATTTTATGGTGATGAAGATGGCTCGCGTTTATTTAGAAAATATGCAGTGCAATATTTGTTAATGCATTCACTCACGCGCGAAGAACGAAAAGAAATTCTCAAGCCGCGTCCATCGGGTGAGTTTGCAAAAATGCTTGAGAAAATTTATGATTTGCCTATACTAGATTAATTTTTGTAAACTACTATACTGTTTGGACAACACCTTATTGTTTCTATCAAGGCTTTCAAAAAAGAAATCAAAGAATTTATGAAAAGTAATCAAGGAAAAATAACTCGATTCCATCGATTGCTCTTAGCCACGTTAATATTTATTGTTTTTATAAATGTGTGTAAAAATACAGCCTATTACGATCGTAGTATTCCATATAGT
The DNA here is from genome assembly GCA_016789365.1 of Anaerolineales bacterium. Taxonomy (GTDB): domain Bacteria; phylum Chloroflexota; class Anaerolineae; order Anaerolineales; family Villigracilaceae; genus Villigracilis. Next base: position 3,550 of record JAEURH010000095.1, on the reverse strand, counting down.
GTTGTTGCAACAATACCAACATCTCAAATTTCAGAAACCGCCACCTCAGATGAGATTTTTGGTAAATTGTTAAATATTTGGATGGGAAAATATAGAATAGGTACGCTAGGATGGCTAGATTGGGTATGGACTTATAAAATTCAATTAAGGCACGAACTGGAACAATTGCTCGACCAATGTGTTTTCTTTGAAATAAGAGTTATAACAGTATTTCCATGGATGATCACAGAGTGGTACGGGCTTTATGCAACTATAGATGGCATATGGATAAAAGATTACTACACGATGCTTCTTAGTGAAGAGGGAGGATATTATAAACTTAGTGGACCTTTTTCTTTGTGTTAAATGATGAGTTGCAAAATTTAAACTCCCTCTTAAAGACATAAGTGAGCAAGTTATAATCAAACTATGCTAAACCTCCCACTAATTCTCGAAACTCGTCGCAATCACGCGCTTGAACATGCTAGCATTCATTTGCTTTCGCACAAACATCCAACCCAACGCATGGCGGGTCATTCCAACCCAACAGGTTTTTATCTGCTCGGAAATTTAAACACGCAAGATGTTTGGGAATGTGTGACTGAAGCACATACACGATTAAATTCTGGTGAACATGATTTAGCGATTCATCCCGGCTGTGGGACGAATCTAGCGACCACTGCGCTTCTTTCCGCAGGGTTTGCTTGGTTGCCACTTCGTGGAACTAAATCTACCTTGTGGCGATTCTTACTCATTCCATTTGCATTGATGTTTGCATTTATCGGCTTTAGTATGAGCAGACCACTTGGACCTTGGCTACAAAAACATGTCACCACCGAAGCACGCCTTGGGAATTTACAAATTGTGGATATTATCTACGTCCGCAAAGGTGTGCATCGAGTGATTACAAAGTAATTAAACACAAAGTTTTTAAGGCATCAAACCTTAGTGACCTTTGTGTACTTCGTGTTTAGAATCTTTTATGCCTAACATTTATTTTTTACACGGCAATGACGAGTTTGCCATCACACGCAAACTAAAAGACTTCGAGTCTGATTTCAGTGACCCAACCACTGCGGGCATGAACACGACTCGCCTTGAAGCACGCACCATGACAGAAAATGATTTGAACAATGCAGTCAATGCTATGCCTTTCCTTGCGCCAAAACGATTGGTGCTTCTTGAAAATCCTTCTAGCAAATTTAATAATGTTGCATCTAGAAAAAAGTTTTTAGAATTTTTAGAAAAGACTCCCGATACTGCCAAACTTGTCATCCACGAATTGATTGAACCAAAGGAAGTGGAAAAACATTGGTTAATCAAATGGGCTGGGAAAAATTCATCCGCGATTAAAACGCAAGCATTCTTTTTGCCCAAACAAAGAGACATGACAGGTTGGATTATGAATGAAGTCAAAAATCAAGGTGGGCAAATGGAGCCTCAAGCCGCAAGCAAATTGGCTGAAATGGTAGGTGTGGATACACGTCAGGCGGGCATGGAAATTTCAAAGTTATTGGCATATGTCAATTGGGAGAGACCAGTTCGCGGGCCTGATGTGGAAGCGGTTTGTATCGTCACATCACAACAAAGCGTGTTTGATTTTGTAGATGCACTATCACAAGGTAATGGAAAAGTCGCGCAAAAATTATTGCATCGTTTGTTAGAGAATGAAGACCCATTTGCGTTATGGGGCATGGTCGTGCGTCAATTTCGTTTGTTGATTCAAGCGCGCGAAATTTTAGATGGACGTGGCAACAAAGATGATGTAGCGCGCGCTTTGGGTGTGCATCCGTTTGTAGCAGAAAAAACAACAGGGCAAGCAAATCGTTTTTCAATTGAGTCTTTAGAAAATGTTTATCGAAAATTATTGCGTATTGATGAACAAGTTAAAACAAGCCAAGTGACATTAGACTTGGCTTTGGATACTTTGATTGTTGAATTAAAAAATTAATTTGATTTTGATGATAAGGGTGCGTCGCGCTTTGTAAGTTGGGATTATCCTTAATTCATTAAGCGCGACGCACTCATTAAACTAAGAACCGCCTGTTGCTGAGAATACTAATAAAGCAATGAACAAAACATAGGGGAGCAAACATAAAAGATTAATCACCAGACCTGCAATTGCTATATTTTTTCTTGAATCATTTTTACGAATTGCCATCACCCCCACTATTACACCTGCTAACGAAAGTAACACGGTGATAATCCCTGCTAATGACCCACCGCCGAATAATAAACCTAATCCCATTAATTCATCATCTGCTGTGTTGGTTGTGCTTCCAGTTAATACACCAAATGAAATAATGTAAACACACCATACTAATAAAATCACAATAGGCAAGATGATTGAAATGATTGCAAGCCGTGATGGTTTTGATGATTCAACAGACATAGTTTCTCTTAATTTTTATTGAATAAATTCATTTAAAGCATTCTCAACTGCTTTTATAACTTGCCTATCTCCGAAATAACTTTCGTGCGAAAGCGGATTCCAAGATTTTAACAAAAAGTCTTTCGCATTTTCATTGGCATTGATGTTTACATCTTGCACCAAATCTTTATATTCTTCGCTCAAAGGTTTAAGGGGCCAGCCCAATATATCATCTTTATCATACAAATTAATCCACTGAAAATTCTTGTTAAGTTTCTTAAATGGTTTGATATCTTTATATCCTGACACAAAAACAGGAATATTGCATCCAATTGTAATTAATTTGCTCATACTTTTTAATTGCAAAAACCTTTTCTCGTTCTTATCTAACTTTTTAATATTTTCATGTTTCCAAACACCTGATGAAGCCTCTTTTTGTTGCGAGTCCCAAATGTAATTGGATAGTACATGACATCCTAATGAATATGCCAAAATCACAACGGGAATTTTTTGTTCATCATATCTTTTATAGATTTTTTTCAAAGTATCCCAAATCCGTTTTTGGGCTTGATGATACAAACTATTCTTTTCCCATCTACGAAAATCCATCGTTGCCGCATCGGATAAATTATATAAAACAAATTCACGCAAACCATCCCAACGAGTTAATATTTTCATATCATTAAAAATTTTTGTCTGATTAAATTGCAAAATATCTTGATAGTATATTGACTCAAATTCCAATCGTTTCCAATTCTCCCCCATTTGTTTTTTTATTTTTTCTAAAAACAAATTATGATAATTTTTCGGCGTATCACCCATGCCATGAATCGTAAACAATGCTACAGATTTGTTGGACATATTGCCTCCAATGATTAACTTACCGCAAGCAGTGCGTCGCGCTTCCCGTATAAAGATACTTTACAAGCAGGCGTATCTATTCCTACAACACACTTTAGCATGAATGCGCGACGCACTCTCTGCATAACAATAATTTAAAACAAAGATGGTTGCTTTGAGTCGTCTGTCTGATTTCCACTCCAACCAAACGCTTTCAAATCAATGCGATTTTTCGCATCAAACTTAATTCCTTCGCCTTCTAATAATAATCTTTGTCTCTCAGCCCCATCTCTTTCACTAATTTCACCTTTTGAATTAATCACACGTTGCCATGGCACATCATCAGGACAATTCGCCATT
>JAEURH010000094.1 GCA_016789365.1 Anaerolineales bacterium | reverse complement strand
ATATATGCGGTCTTGCGGAAAGATGCAAATGGACTCTTTTTGGTTTTAGCAAACTTGAAAAATGAAACTATTTCAGATTATGTGCTTGACTTGAGTTCGACAGGTTTAACAGAATCAAGTTTTAGCGTAGAAACTGTGTACGGCGAGAATCAAGCCAACCCGTTAGAAAGAAGCGGCGAAGCGTTCATCTATAAACCGTTTGAAAATTTACATCCGTATGCGATGTATGTTTTGAAATTAATTCCAAATCAATGAGGATAATTTATGACCACACCAAGTTGGGTGAAAGACGCAATTTTTTATCAGATTTTTCCAGACCGTTTTGCAAAGAGTGACAAGAACCCCGCCAAAAATTTACATTTTGAAAGTTGGGATTCGGCACCGACGCATTATGGATTCAAAGGCGGCGATTTATACGGCGTGATTGAGAAGTTAGATTATTTGCAAGAGTTGGGAATCAATGCTATTTATTTCAATCCGATTTTTGCTTCGGCATCGAATCATCGTTATCATACATTTGATTATTACAATGTGGACCCGTTGCTCGGTGGCAATGATGCGTTGAGAAAATTATTGGATGAAGCCCATAAAAGAAATATTCGTGTGGTGTTAGATGGTGTTTTCAATCATGCTTCGCGCGGATTTTGGCAATTTCATCATGTGCTAGAAACTGGCGCGTCTTCACCTTATAAAGATTGGTTTTATTTTGATGAGGAACGTTTGAAAGGTAAAAAACATTGGGGCGCATATCCGACTCATCACGAGGACCAATTGTTAAAACATGAAGATAGTTTAACTGCGATTGGTTATCGGGCATGGTGGAATTTGCCTGCATTACCAAAATTTAATACAAACACACCTGCCGTGCGTGAATTTTTATTTGATATAGCAGAATTTTGGATTAAGTTCGGCATTGATGGCTGGCGACTAGATGTGCCTGCTGAAATTGATGATGATGAATTTTGGCGTGAGTTTCGCCGCCGTGTGCGCAACATAAATCCTGATGCTTATATCGTTGGAGAAATTTGGCATGAAGCACAACGCTGGTTACAAGGTGACCAATTTGATGCAGTGATGAATTATCTTTTCACCGCTGTTTCGCTTAACTTTTTTGCTGGTAAACATTTGAATATGAATGTGATTACACAAGCAGGCGGTTTCAAAGACCGCATTCATGAAATGCACGCTCAATCTTTTGCAAATGAAGTTGACCGCATTTTGAATTTGTATCCGCATGATATTACGTTTGCACAATTGAATTTATTAGATAGTCACGACATGCCACGCTTTCTTTCGTGTGTGAATGGTGATAAAAATTCGCTAAAACTTGCATGGCTGTTTATGTTTACATTGCCCGGCGCACCATGTATTTATTATGGTGACGAAATCGGTGTAGATGGTGGGCATGACCCTGAATGTAGAAAGTCATTTCCGTGGGATGAAAGCAAATGGGACAAAGATTTACTTAACTATGCCAAAGCCTGCATTGCATTAAGAAAAGAATATCAAGCCTTAAGGCAGGGCGAATATAAAAGATTGTATGCTGAAGGTGATGTGATGGCATTCTCTCGTGAGGGAAATGGCGAGAAAATTATTACCATATTCAATGTGGCAGATGAAGAAAGAACTATACATTTGGATGTTGGGAATAAAGTTTTATTCGGTGAGCCGAAAATTTCAGGCAATGAGATTAAGATAGCGGCGAGAAGTGGCGTTGTGATTAAGTAGCGCAAAACTCCGAGGACCTAAAGACCTCGGAGTTTTTTTGATTTAACACTTTTTGGCAGTCAACTCGTAATTTTTAAGGCATAATGGGGAAAACAAACAAAGGCTGGAGGTATGATGAATACCGTTAATTCAGAAGAAAGGCTGGCAAAAGCCGCCTACAACTGGCTGAGAGTTTCGCCCCTTGCAACAATTCTCACTTTTATTATTGTTGTTAACATAGATATTGGGTATTTATTATGTAACGATATTTTCAAAACCTGTTGGGAAAATTACGAACTTCAATCTTATATCAATTCAGGTATTGGGGTCATTATCTCTGCCCTATGGCATCTCATTTTGTTGCAATATGTCAACAACAAAGATAGTGCCTTTGTCCGCAAGCATGGGCAACAAGCATTAATCTATGCAGGGGTTCGCACAGGCGTTGCCTTTGCTGGCGTATCAGCAGATTTCTTGCTCAGTGCAGATGGCGGATTCGCATGTATCACCATTATCATTCTTTTACTTTTATGGTTTGCCTTACCAAATTTAGGCATGGAAAAAATCAAAAAAGAAATAGAAGCAGACCCCAATATTACGCGCGATTCAATTTCGCAACAAAGCACTGCCACACAGCCAACCTCAACTTCTTTAACAAATGAAAATATATCCAATGAAGCAATTGGTTTAACAAACGAAAAAGTAGAAGAAAAAGCGGAAACTCAAATGGAAAACCATTCACCTCAAAACAACCAAGAAATTTTAGATTCAATTCTATCTGGCTTACAAAGCACAACAGATTCAGACCGCAGAGGGGCAATTGAAAAATTGCGCGAAATTAACTTCAGCAGTACAGCCATCCGCTCACGCTTAGAAAATATGTCTTTGCACGACTCAAACAGCGTAGTCAGGCAAGAAGCGTTAAAAGCGTTGAGTCTGTCGTCAAATCAAACCGTGCAAAAAGTATCCAGCACGTTAGATAGAGGTGTGCGTTTTAGCATTTTGCAAGAAATCAAAAAATGGGTCAGCGATGGTTTGTTGAATGAAGACAATGCCGAAGTGATTCAAAACCGCTATAACTTTGACATAACCCCCGCGCCTCAACCCAAGCCCCAGCCTGTTCCTGTTCCTGCAAAAGTTGTTCAGCCTGTGGCACAACCCGTTGCGCCTGTGAAACCTGCTGAACCGACAGCCCCTGCCCCATCCTTGTTACAAACATTGACCAGCGAAGGTGCCATCAAAATTTATTTATATCTTGGCGCATTCTTCGTTGTTGCCGCCGCCAGTTTTGTCGGCTGGGCAATTCCTGGATTACGTTTACCAATTTTAATTATCGGCACACTCCTCTTCGGCGGATTCTCGATTGCTATTAAAAAGAGATTGCCACAACCAAGTTTTGCATTGTTTATCGTCTTTTCGTTTTTATTTCTCATCACCGCCAACAACCTCGAAGATGTTTTGCAAAGTACGTTTAAGTATCCATATTTCATTACCTCTGGCTATTGGGTTGTGACAGGACTCATCCTCACTGGCATTTGGGGAATCGGTACACGCTTGTATGACTCGCGTTTTTTCAGTATTGCCGCTTTTGGTGCGTTTGTCTTCGCATTTTGGCAAATAGGCGGAGTATTTAGCGCAAGGAGTGAAGTCTATCCATTATTAGTAAGCATCGCTACCTTTGGTGGATTGGTCGGCGTGTGGCTCATCAAAAAATGGAAAGATACAAGTTTTGCTTTGCCGTTATTTTTATCTGCTCAACTTGTGCAAGGCATTACATTATTTTTTTCCATTTCAATCTTTGGTGTAAAACTAGTTGACCCTGCCAACCCGCCACTTTGGAATTTGATTCCATTCTTCGTTTGGTCATTAGGTTGTGTATTCATTCTGCTTTCAGACAGACAATATCCATTCTTTGCCTACCCCTGGCTAGCGGCATTCACACTGATTCCCTTGCCGTGGTTCCTCGCCGCCGCGTTAGACCTGGAAAGTTTAGGCTCGACCATTATCCTATTTATATGGGGCGCAATATTGTCTATTGCTAGCGAAGCATTCAACAGATTTGAAGGTATCCGCAAATTTAGTTTGCCGTTGTTAATTGCTTCATTCCCAGCCTTTGCGCTTAGCCTCATCACAGGCTTTAACTATCAAGCATGGCTTGGCATGGGAACTGCATTGGGCATTGGCGTTATCTTCACCGCCTTACACATCCTCCGCACCCGCTGGTGGTTGTGGACATTTGCCTTAATCAACTTTGTAATTGCTTATTTTGCATTCTTCCAACTCGACTTGATAAAAAACCTAAGCATCTACTTGGGTTATCAAATTTTGGCAATTGGCTTGTTGTTCTTAATCCCCGATTTGTTCTTGAAAAAAGATTGGAACGACTCACCCGAACATCGTTTGCCGTTAAGAATATTTGGTGTCATCCTTTCAGTTGCCGCAGTTATCTTTGTGTTCACTGAAAACGAATCAAGCCAAGCGGCTGTGTGCTTCGCCATATTAACTTTGTTCACAGTTGCTTACGCTATTGCTTATCAATCAACTTGGTTGGCATATATTCCTGCAACCACTTTACCTGTCACCATTTTATATATGCTAGATGCGTTCAAGATTAACGATTCATGGCTTCCTATTTTCACTGGGTTAACGTTTTTATATTTCATCGTTGGCATTGCGCTTCGTTCAAAAGAAAATTGGTCTATGGTGCTTCGTAACAGCGCGTTGATTCTCGCTTCTATCATTGCGCTTGTAGCACTTATCAACCCTGAGCAATCAAGCGGCTGGTATGTGATTGCGCTTGGCTTATTGTTCATTGCCGAAATGATAATCCGCAAAAACGGCGCATTTGAAATCGGCGCGCCATTATTTTTTAGCATAGGCACATTCTTAATTCTGCGTGATTTCAACGTTGAACAAATTTCATATCATTTGCTTGCTTATAGTTTGATATGGATTTTCGCTGACCTACTCGCTCATTGGTTATACAAACATCCACGCCCATTGAGTATATTAATTCGCATCGCAGGCGGATTATTATCCCTTGTAAATTATCTATTCTTGCTTAACGAGACAAACGCCATAGCAACTGCTGGTTTTGGAATTTACACGCTTCTCGCACTGACCGTCAGCCTGTTTTACCGCACCCCGACTTTGTTCTATGCCTTTACATTGACCTTGCCCATCTTCGCTTCCTTTTTATTCCGCAACTTCGGCTTCACAAAATGGATTCATCCTGTCATCATCGTTGCACTTGTCTATTATGCAATCGGATTTGTACTACGAAGTTTGAATCGCCTCAAAGGTTGGGATTTGACTTTGTTATACAGTGGCTTGGGGTTAAGTATCTTCGTCTCGTTAGCGTCACCAATTTTGGGTGGGGTTGATGCGGCAATTCCTGTCGCAGTCGCCGCCACGTTGTGGGCTGTTGAGGCATTCATCAAGAAAAATGCTTGGCTGGCTTTCCCTGCCAATGGCTTGTATCTGATGTCGTATTTTATTTTGTTAAGTGAGTTGAATGTGCAAGAGCGGCAGTTTTATTCGATTGGCGCGGCATTGCTTGGTTTGATTCAACATTATTTGTTATTGCGAGCAGAGAGCAAAGTTGGCGCGTTTTTGATGGGCATGGCTTCGCAATTTGTTTTGCTTGGCACAACTTTTATTCAAATGGTCGCCGCCATTGAAGTGCCGATGATGTTCCGATATTTTGTTTTGCTGTTTTTCCAATCGCTGGTGGTGCTGATATACGGCATTGTGATTCGCTCGCGTAGCCTCACGTTGTTCCCGATTGGGTTTGTGGTGCTGGGTGTAATTACACTTTCTTTCATCGCCACTGGTGGGCTGGGAACAGTGTTTGTGGTTGGTTGCACAGGCATTCTTTTTCTTGGGCTTGGCATTGCGGCGGTGTTGTTACGTGAAAGAATCTCCAAACTTGGTGAGCGTTTAAGCGGTTGGAATGCGTGAGTTAGACGGTAGACAATGGGCGATGGACTAAAACGGTCTATCGTCCATTGTCTTAATTTCTTTCATCAACGCTGGCAAAATTTCGCCTGATTTGCCTTGAAAAAAATAATCCACTTTTGGAGTCAATGGTGTGGGTTCAGCATTAATTTCTACGACAATAGAGCCATTATTTCGTGCGGCATGTGCCAGTGATGCGGCAGGTTGCACAACGCCAGATGTGCCAATCGAAAAGAAGACTTGACATGCACGAGAAGCAGTCACAGCCGATTCTAATTCTGCTCTTGGTAGTGATTCTCCAAACCAAACGACATCAGGACGTAAAAGTCCGTTACATTTTTTACATTGCGGAACCAATTCACTTTCTTCGTCCCATTCTTCTGTAAATGTTCTACATTCCGAACAGCGCACTAAGTTAATGTTGCCATGCAATTCCAAAACATTTTTGCTACCAGCAAAACGATGTAAGCCATCTACGTTTTGAGTAATCAACGTAAATTCTAAAAATTTATTTTCCATTTCTACCAAAGCATAATGCCCTTGATTCGGTCTCACGCCTTTGATGGCTTCACGTCTCCAAGCGTACCAATCCCACACGAGTTTTGGGTCACGAGCAAAGGCTTCGGGTGAGGCTAAATCTGTCGGCTTATATTTTGCCCACAAGCCATCTTGCGAATCTCGAAAAGTTTTGAGTCCGCTTTCTTGCGAAACACCCGCGCCTGTGAGAACGGCAATGCGGGTGGAGGATTTGAGGATTTTGATTAATTCGGAAGGGAAGGTCATGGAAATTTTAATGCGTAATCCGTGATGCGTAACATTACGAATTACGCATTACGAATTATTTTCATGGTTTTACAGTTGATGTCGGCGGTACACAAGCCAGCATTTTTACTTTTTCTTTGAAAATATCGGTACGCCCGATTTCTTTGCCAGCGGAGTTGGTGGCTACGATTTGATATTCTATCCATGCGGTTTGAAAATAACCATCTTCTAACATCTCATCAGAATAGACATCATATACATAAGTGCCTGCGCCGATGGTGTACATATCAAATTTTGTCCATTTGCTGGCGCGTTCGGCGGTTAAACTTTTGAAGCGGGTGAATAATAAAACGTAAGCAGTGTCATATAAATTTGAGGCTTGCGCTGTAATTTTTACAAAAGATGGCTCGCAAGTTCTGCCTTTATAAAATTCTGTAACATTTACATTTACAAACACAAATCCCTGCATTTGAAAAATAGGCGTGGCGGTGTTAGGTGTAAATAATGCCAAAGGGGTAACATTGCTAAATGTAGCAGTGGCAGTTTCTTCTTGTGTGGCAGTTTGTGTTGGCAAGCCAATCAAGGTTGGGGTTAAGGTAAAGGTTGAAGTTGGAGGAACAGGTGTGAGCGTAGGTAGAGGCGTGAAGGTTTGCGTATCCGTTTGAATGGGAATTGGAGTCGCGTTGGTAGGTGTGAGTACGCAGGCGAATGTCACAAAGATACTGAGAAAAATAAAATAATTTTTTTTCATGGGCTTTTTGGATTGATAGGGCATCCTGAAACAGGTGTGAGGCATGGGCAAGGTGACATAAATATATCGTCATAAATTTTTGTGCGCCCGTTTTCTTTTCCCTTTTTATCTACAGAAATAAGTTGGAAAACCACAAACGAATCTTTGTAATGATTATGCCCTTGTATTTCACTGCCAACGGCTATGAATGTAAATGTACCATCTTTGTTGTCGTACATGATGTTGCCTTTCGTCCACGGCGTACTATCATCTCTGGTTGCCGATTTAACACGCATAAAGATGATAACGCCAGCAACGGCTTGATAATCTTCCACAGTGGCATTGATAACGGCTTGATTCGCTTCGCATCCTCCCCAATACATTTTGGTCGGTGAATAGGAAACGCTGACAAAGCCCGGACCTGGTCTGGATGATGTTGGCACAAGGCTAAGCGGTTGTGTGGCTGTTACATCACCAATAAAAATTGGTACGATAGGAAACGTGGCGATAGAGTTTGGGTCTTGGGTTGGAATGCGGACGATGGTGGGCGATGCAGTAGGAATTGGTGTGAATGTTTGCGTTGGTGTATCTATCGGTGTGTAGGTGATAAAAGTTGTTGAGGTAGGTTGCGGTGTATTTGTGACCTGCGCTGGCACACATGATTGTATGAATAGAATCAACAACATGACGAGGAGTATTTTTCGCATGAGGGAATGATACTATGAAAATGATTCAAAAAAATGACAGTCACATTAAATGTGACTGTCATTTATGTTATGCCGAAGCGCCGGAGTAACTTTTCAAGCCCAATTTTAAGATGCCTCTTGCAAAGAGAAAAAGGAAGACAGTAAATGCCAATGCGCCAAACCAAGTTTCGAGTGTGAGTCTCCCAGTCAATGCTTGGGATGGGACTGAGATTGCAAATGCGACTGGCACTAAAAAGGTTAATCCATAACGAAGCCAGTTGGGGTAAATATCTATGGGCCAACGACCAGCCGCGTATAAACCTTCAAATAAGTTGGCAATTTCTTGTACACGGATAAACCAAAACGCAGTAGATGTGATGATTAACCAAAAAGAATAAATCATCATGCTACCCATCACCAAAGCAGAGAGAAAACCAAGCACAGACCAAAGGTCAATAAGCCAGTTGAGTTGACTTAATGCAACTGCCAACACTACGAAGCCAGTAATAATATCTACGATTTGCCACAAACGAAATTCACGCACACTGATTAATAGTTGTGCATCAGCAGGTTTGGTGAGGGCATAATCTAATGTGCCTTCGCGGATTTCTTCCATGAGGCGTTCCATGTTAGGTTGAATGGCGGCGCGGATAATGCCACCAATTAAAGTAAACACACCCATCACTGCCAGCAATTCGGGTTTACTCCAACCGCCTAAGGCAGTGGTTTGCGAAAAGACTAAATTCAGACCAATTAAGCCTGTCGCCAAAGCAATAAATGTTTGTAAAATTTGAATATAAAGATTGGCACGATATTGAAATTCGTTCAAGATGCCAATACGTAAATAGTTGTAAGCAAGTTTTATGCCTTTCATGTTAACCTCCCACCGCAGAAAATTTGCGGATGGCGATTTTCCAAATGATGTTGACAAAAATAATGCCAACGATAATCCATGCAATTTGCATACCTAAGCCAATTAACAATTCATTGACGGGCATGTTCCCAACTAACGATTCTATTGGAAAGCCAAATGCCCAACGAAATGGAAAGAACCATGCAAACGATTGAATCCATTCAGGCATTAATGAAAGCGGAACAAGTCGTCCCGAAAGAATCAGTTCGGCGGCAAAATACAACTCGAATAAAGCACTGACGCGCGTCGTCCAAAATGTGACCAAGCCGATTAATGTCAAGGTCATGGTGCGAATCAAATAGGCAAACCAAATCGCAAAAAAGAATACGATGCCTTCTAGCAATGTCGGATTTAATTCTGGTTTGAAAATTAAAGTCAATGCGAATGCTAGTGGAAGCCACAACACAATGACAACGACTTTCCAACCTGCAAAGAATGCGACATCACCATGTAGTGGATGAATCGGGCGCATGAGACTCATAGACAATTGACCTTCACGAATGCGCCATTCCCAACCATACGGCGTGAACACAACATTCATGCTTCGCACCAAAGTCCACACAATGTAATAAGCGGCAAATTCGCCAGGCGTGTATCCGCCCACCATGCCACCTTGTTGCATCGCAACCGTTGACCACACCACCATATAAATCACTGGTTCGGCAATCATGCCAATCATATAAAAATAATTGGCAAGCGGATACTGCCATTGTTCCAAAATAGAAAGTTTCATCATTGAAAGATAAATGTCAATATAGCGCTTCATTCGACCGCCTCTTTCTTGACCGCGAAAACTGATTCAATGACATCTTCAATCGGTGCGGCTTCGACAGTTAAATCATCTACTGCTAAATCATTTAATAGACGTGACGTAACGGCGGATGTTTTTTCTTTTGGAACACGCATCACAATTCTTGACCCGTCAGTTGATACCACTTCACCAAATTGACTCAAGTCTGTGGCTGGGTTCTCTAAAGTAAAACCAATTGTTTTGAAAGCGGAAAATTTTTCAGCCAGTTGTGAGAGGTTGCCGTCAAATAAAAGTTTGCCATGGTGAATGACGATGATTCTTTTACACAAGGCTTCTACATCTGCCATGTAGTGACTCGTTAACAACACTGTTGCGCCATAGCGTTTGTTATATTCCGCCACAAATGTGCGGATACGTTTTTGCATGGTGACATCAAGACCAAGTGTCGGCTCGTCTAAAAATAAAATTTTAGGTTTATGTAACAATGCGCCGACAATTTCCATTTTCATGCGTTCGCCCAAAGATAAATTACGAATCGGTTTTTGAACTAAATCCTTAAGTTCAAGGATTTCGATAAATTCATCACGAGTCTTTTTGAATTCATCGGTTGGGATGCTGTAAATGGCACGTTGCAAGTCGAATGAATCTAAAGCGGGTAAATCCCATGAAAGTTGGTTGCGATTTCCCATCACCAAAGTGATTTGACGCAAAAAGTCGTGGGAGCGGCGAGCAGGCTCAAAGTCAAGAACAGAGGCGGTGCCAGAAGTAGGATGCAAAAGTCCACTGAGCATTTTCAAAGTCGTCGTCTTGCCTGCACCATTTGGTCCTAAAAATCCAACTACTTCGCCAGACTGAATGTCAAACGAGATTTCATCTACCGCTTTGACGTTTTTATACTGACGTTTGAATAAGCCTTTGGCGGCGGCTTTCAAGCCTGCTTCACGTTCAGGCACTTGATAATGTTTTGCTAATTTTTGTAACGAAATTGCAGAGGTCATTTTTTTCTCCATTTTTATAAGGGTGCGTCGCGCTTCTAAGTTTTAGATTCTTCTAACTCCTGAAGCGCGACTCACTCAGCAAAGTTAAATAAAAAAACCGCAGGCACAACGTGTACCTGCGGCATGAAAGATTTGACTCAATCAAATATTAAGACACGGAGATACACAAAAGTTAAATGTTAAATTGTTGGGTGCCATTTTTATATATCTCCTTTCCGTTCAGAATTTTCATCAGTTTATCATACAGGGAATTGAGATGCAAGTATAAAAAGGAGATTGCTTCGGGCTGGGTCTCGGTACACTTCGCTACTCGACCACCAGCCCTCGCAATGACATCATAATCTGGTATAATCTCCGCCCGTGACTGGTCCTACAAGTGGTTTACCCTTCTTTAGAGGGTCGAGGCTACAAGTATGGAGACCTGCAATAAACTAGAGAAAGGAAGCATACGTCCATGCCATTGGCAAAAGAAGTAAAGACAAAGGCGATTGAGGATTTTCACCGCCACGACAAAGACACTGGCTCACCCGAAGTTCAGGTAGCCATTTTGACAAATCGCATCAACCAATTGACCGCGCATTTGCAAAATAACAAGCAAGACCAATCTTGTCGTCGTGGGTTGCTCAAGTTAGTTGGTCAACGCCGCAGATTACTCACCTACTTGCGAAATAGCAATTACCAGAGTTATCTCAATGTAACTGACAAACTACAATTACGCCGAAAATAGTAAGACCGTTAGACCCTAAAGGTCTTTTAGACCTTTAGGGTCTTTTATTAAACCCTCACCCCAACCCTCTCCCAAGAGGGAGAGGGAGAAACCGCCGTCAGGAATTGAAGAGCGCGAATAACAAAGTTATTCCCACTTCTCAGTCCCTGACTTGAGGCGGAATATGGAGTACAAGTTTGCTTTTATTTGTGAAACAGCAAGCTGTTTGACTCCAAAACTTAAGGAGACAAAAATATGAATAAAGAAGGTAAAAAGTTTTCAACCGTTGTTGGAAACAAAACTGTCACAATCGAAACTGGTCGGTTGGCTGGTCAATCTGGTGGCGCGTTAACACTCGGCATTGACGATGCGATTGTGTTCGCATCCGCTACGATGGGCGGTGTGCGCGATGGGATTGATTTCTTCCCATTGAGTGTGGAATACGAAGAAAGGCTTTATGCTGGTGGGAAAATCCCCGGCTCTTTCTTTCGACGGGAAGGACGCGCCTCAACTGAGTCAATTCTCACAGCGCGTTTGACTGACAGACCGCTTCGCCCTTTGTTTCAAGATGGGATGCGAAATGAAGTACAGGTCATTATGTACTCATTTTCATCAGATGGTGTCAACCCGTTAGATATTCTTGCAATCAATGCCGCTTCTGCCGCAATTATGATTTCAGATATTCCTTGGGGCGGACCTGTTGGTGCTGTTCGCATCGGACGTGTAAATGGCGAGTTCGTGGTCAACCCAACTTTTGCTGAAATGGAAGCATCCGATTTAGACTTAAGACTCGCTGGCACCAAAGATGCGATTCTGATGGTGGAATGTGGTGCAAATGAAATTCCAGAAGATGTAATGGCACAAGCACTTGATTTAGGTCATCAATCTATTCAACCGATAATTGATTTACAACTTCAAATTGCGAAAGAGATTGGCAAACCAAAACGTGAAGTGAAATTGTATTTGCCGTCTGAGGAAGTTAAGAAAAAAGTATTTGACCGAGTCAGCGGACCAATGAACGAACTGCTCGATAAACCGCTTTCCAAAGTTGAATTTTACGAAGGCATGACCAAAATCAAAGAAGAAGCCGAAGCAGAGTTTTGTGCTGTTCCAGAAGGCGCAAACCCAGCCGACTTTATGGCAGTCAACGAGTTCCGTGAGTCGTTTGAACTTGCGGAAATGGATGTTGTGCGCGAACGTATCCTCGGTGCAGGCAAGCGACCTGACGGAAGAGCGCCTACTGACATTCGCCCGATTTGGTGTGACGTGGGAATTTCTCCGCGCGCACATGGCACTGGACTCTTCACCCGCGGTGAGACTCAAATCTTATCGTTTGCAACACTTGCCACTTTAGGTGAGGCGCAAGAACTCGACAACTTATCCCCCATCAAGACAAAACGATACATGCACCACTATAACTTCCCGCCGTTTTCTACGGGTGAAGTCAAACCTCTTCGTGGACAAAGCAGGCGCGAGGTCGGGCATGGAGCGTTAGCAGAACGTGCTTTAGAACCAGTCCTCCCAGCAGAGGAATCTTTCCCTTACGCGATACGTGTCGTATCAGAAGCGTTATCATCGAATGGCTCGACCTCAATGGGTTCAGTATGTGGCTCAACCTTAGCATTGATGGATGCGGGCGTACCGATTAAAGCACCCGTGGCTGGTGTTGCTATGGGGCTTATCACTGACTCAACAGGTCGTTACAAAATTTTGACAGACATTCAAGGCACCGAAGACCACCTCGGCGACATGGACTTCAAAGTGGCTGGCACGGCAAACGGCATCACGGCACTGCAAATGGATATTAAGATTTCTGGTTTGAGCGCACAAATGATGAAAGAAGCCCTCGGACAAGCACTTACCGCGCGTATGCATATTATGGAAAAGATGCTCGAAGCGTTGCCACAATCACGCACGGAGTTGAAGCCCCACGCCCCACGCATTATCACGGTCAAGATTCCAGTGGACAAGATTGGTGCATTGATTGGACCAGGCGGCAAGAACATCCGCGCTTTGCAAGATGAAACAGGCGTGAAGATTGATATTGAAGAAGATGGCACTGTCTATATTGCCTCAACCAGTGCAGAAGGCGCAAAGATTGCGCAAGAACGCATCGAAGGACTCGGCGAAAGTGCAGTTATCGGAAATATTTACACAGGCAAGGTCGTGCGGATTGAAGCGTTCGGTGCATTTGTAAACATTATGCCCGGCGTGGACGGACTCGTTCACATCTCACAACTTGCCAGCGAACGTGTTGAAAAGGTAGAAGACGTGGCTGTACTCGGTGATGAACTCACCGTCATGGTCACTGACATTGACCCGCAAGGCAAGATTCGCTTGTCACGTCAGGCAGTGCTAGAAGGCTGGTCTGCTGAAGAGGCGCGAGAAAAAGACAAAGGTGGCAAGTCAGGCGGGGGCGGGAATCGAGGCGGTGGACGCAGAGATGGCGGAGACCGAGGCGGGCGCGGCAATGACCGTGGACGCAATGGTGGCGGAGACCGTAATCGTAGATAGCGTTTGTAGCGGTTAGCGATGCGTAGGGGCGAGGTCTTCTCGCCCCGTATCGAGACCGAAGCGAAGCAATCTCCAATATAATTTGTTTCGGCAATCAGGTCTGAGATTGCTGCGTCGGACTGAAGTCCTCCTCGCAATGACGAAAAACAAGTCATAACATGAGACACCCGAAGGTTTGAGAAAGAATCAAACTTCGGGTGTCTTTTTTATTTATAGATAAGGTGCGATATACTCACGCCTCGAAATAAAATATAAGGAGAGACAGTGAATACCCAAACACAAGAGCCGATACGTGAGCAATTGAAACATGGATTGAAAGCCGCCATGAAAGCACGTCAAAATGAAGTCGTCAGCGTGTTGCGTTCGGCGTTATCTGCGATTGACAATGCCGAGGCAGTCCCCTTAGACGCTTCGATGGTGGCTGTGGTCGGCAGACTCAACGAGGTGCCGCGCAAAGAGTTGAGCGAGGAAGATATGCGCGCGATTGTGCAAGCCGAAGCAGACGCGCTTAAGACTTCGATTGCAGGCTATCAAAGTATAGGAAAAGTAGAAGAAGCCGAGCAACTCCAAACGCAGTGGGAGGCGTTAAGTCAGTATCTGTAAGGACACAAGACCCGACATCTTCCCTCTCCAAATACGACAAGTAAAATCTCAATACATATAAAAAGTTTTTATGTCGTATTTGGGGAGGGTGCCCGAAGGGCGGGAGGGGTTGCTCCGCCACTTATTTTCTGTGGTGGGGTTTTATGAGGTATCGGGGAAGGCAAGCTGACTCCCCATATCTTATAAACAAGGAGATTGAAGATGGAACAGAGTGTACTTTCAAGTGTAGTCCTGCCGCTCGCGATTGTGCTTATCATGGTGGCATTGGGCATGACGTTGACGATTGCAGATTTTCGGCGTGTGCTTGCCCAACCGAAACAGGTCAGCATTGGTTTGCTGTGCCAATTGGTTTTGTTGCCCGTGCTAGGATTTATCGTGGCTGGGATATTTGCCCTACCCGCCGTGTACGCCATCAGTATTATTTTGTTAGCCGCCGCACCCGGTGGAGCGACCTCCAACTTAATCGTTCATGCCGCCGATGGTGACCGCGCACTTTCTGTCACATTGACCGCCATCTCGAATATG
>JAEURH010000093.1 GCA_016789365.1 Anaerolineales bacterium | reverse complement strand
CAAGAACAGGACTCCTTATTAAAAATGATTCGCAAACTTCCGCCAGAAAGACAAAATTTATTAATTTTGAAATTTGTCGAGAACATGTCGAACGCAGAAATTGGCAAAATTATGGGACGAAGTGAAGGCGCAGTGAAAAGTTTGTATCACCGAACACTGCTAGCATTGCGAGACCAATTGGAAGACCAAAATCTAAACCTTGAAGGAGAGTAAACCATGTTGAGAATAGTGACCGACGGTGCCGCTGATATTCTTCCAGAGTGGGCGAAAGAGTATGGCATAGATATGATTCCCGTGAACATTTTGTTTGGGGAAAAATCTTATTTGCAAGGGGTTGAGTTAGATAACGAAGGTTTTTATAAGTTAGTAGAAGAAAGCAAACGCATTCCAAAAACCTCGCAACCTTCACCACATCAATTCGTTGAGTTTTATCGCAAAATTGCACAAAAGGGTGACACGATTCTTTCCATTCACATCACTGCTAAACTTTCAGGCACTTATGCTTCAGCAGTTGCCGCCGCCGAAGAATTAAAAGGCGAGTTCAATATCATTCCAATTGACTCAGCGGTTGGTTCGTTAGGCATTGGTTTATTATGCCGTGAAGCCCGCAAAATGGAACGCGCCGGCAAAAGCGTAGATGATATTGTCAAATATGTTGAAAACACAAAATCAAAAATCCGTGTGATTCTTACATTAGATACTTTGGAATATGCAAAAATGTCAGGCCGTGTGAAAGCCTTGCAAGCGGCGTTGGCTTCTGTGCTTAACGTCAAGCCCATTGCTATTTTGAGCGATGGCGTGCTTAACATGGCTGAACGCGTGCGTACTCGTAAAGCCTCCTTAGAACGTGTGCTTGCAATCGGTAAAGAAGAATTTGGCGATAAACCTGTCTATTTAGGCGTTGTTCACGCTCGCGATTTGAAATCAGGTCAAGCCTTGTTAGAGGATGCCAAAAAACATTTCAACGCCAAAGAAACCATGATTAGTGAATTGGCAATTTCTATCGCCGCCAATCTCGGACCTGGCACCGTCGGCTTAATTTTGTATCCTGCTGAATAACGTATTTACCGGAGTGCGTCGCGCTTTTGTATTATTCCATAATGTAAATTTGCATGGCGCGACGCACTCTCTTTGTAATAATGAATAAGGAAATATATGACAGACCAGATAGACCAAGAAAATTTTGATGAAATTGAAGCGCATCTCGCCGGGACGTTGAAGCCTGTTACTGCTCCGTCAGGCTTGTTCCAAAGCCTGTACGAACGGATTCAATTTCCATCGCCAAGTGAAATCACTTTACGCTTAAGCGATTGGCGCAAATTGATTTTTGTTTTCGGCGGCGTGCTATCTGGTATGTTGTTATTGATTACGCTAGCACGTGTTTTGTATCATATTGTCTGGCGTAAGGGGATAATGTAAACGCTTCCCACGATAATAGAGGTGACAGTCACTCTTAAAGTGACTGTCACCTTTTAGTTTTTAACAAGCCACTCACACAATTCACGAGACTCGGCAATCAAATCTACATCAATGGGGAGTTTGAATTCTTCGGTCACGCGCAAGGTTAGGTGGTCAGCAACCAGTTTCAAGTCAGCTGGAAGAAGCGGTTCTTCTTTTATATAATTCAATAAATCATACGCACTGATGCTCGGAGGTTGAATCCCTTTGCGAGTCAAATAATCTTTAATAGCAATACCAGCCGCACGCCTTGCACATACTCTGGCTTGACCTTCATTCCCTTTTTCTCTGGCTTTTTGTGCTTGTTCAAGTTCGCTGATGTAATCTTTCATGCACAGGATTATAATATTGAAAAACTTGGAGGAAGACCTATGAAGATAAAAATTGCGCGTGTGTTTTCTTTGTTTGTGATTTTAGGTTTGATTCTTTCGGCTTGTGCGCCAAAAGCGGATGCCACCACAGAAGCACCAACTGCCGAAGGTGCGGCGCCTGTGCAAATTCAAGGCGAGTATTCGATAACCAACGATTTTGTTTTTACTTATTATGTTGAAAATGCTGTAGCGTTAATTGATATGTATGGCTTTGTAACACGCGATGAAGAATGGGAAATTCCTGTCGATTCGCAAACATTGGGGTACATGACTTATGACCCCGAAACTTTAACTGGCACATTTGATTTGAATTTGCCTATTGCTCCTGAAGGTCAATTTAATGACGTTGATAACAATGGTGAAGCCAGTACAGGCGTGCAAATTTTCGCGCTCAGTTATTCGCCGAATTTATATGGCAGTCCATTTGCTGTAGGTGATGACCGCTGGACAGGCTGGCCCTCTTATCTTGCATCTATAAGAACAGATACAGAAAATAATGATGAAGTAATTGGCGGTAAGTTAATCGTTTGGTCGCCAGATGAGGCGCAACAATTCCCAACTGGTTTTGGTGATGACGGTTTGTTATTCACCGCCGATGACCCCGTTGCTCCAATTGGCGCAGGCTATACCATTATAGATTTAGATACTGAACCCTTTACTTTTAGTAAAGAGTCAATAGCCAAAATGACTTTATACGAGCCAACAGATGTAGCAGTGAAGGATTTTTCAGGTGACTCTTATACGGAAGCCTTTGACAAAATGTTTGAAATTATCCGCAAGGAATATGCCTTTAATGGCATTGAAGGCAAACAACCTGACTGGGATGCTTTATATGCAGAATTAAAACCGCGTGTTCAAAAAGCAGAAACAACCAGAGACCCGAATGCATTTTACTTAGCCTTGCGTGATTTCACTCGTGCATTCAAAGATGGGCATGTCGGCTTAGATGGTGGAGAGTATGCCAATCGAGATTTTACTCAAGCCACTGATGGTGGCTATGGTTTCACCATTCGTGAATTAGATGATGGACGTGTGCTAGTCATTTATGTTTTGGAAAATGGACCCGCCGCATTGGCAGGTATTGAAGTTGGTGCTGAAATCCTTACTTTCAACGGCGAACCCATTCGAGATGCAATAGGTAAAACACAGACTTATGTTATTCAATCCTCTGATTTTGCTATTCGTTACCAACAAGCACGTTATTTGCTCCGTGCAAAAGTGAAAGATACAGCCGAAGTTACATTTAAGAATCCGAACGGTAATGAACAAACTGTAACACTCACAGCCGTAGCAGAGCGTCAATCATTTAGCCGCACGTCCGTTTATTTTGGTGCGCCGTCTGATACATTATTACCTGTGGATACTCAAATCATTACACAAGGAAACGCGCAAATTGGTTATATTCGCATCAATAGCAACTTTGACGACCTCAACCTCATCATCCGCTTGTTTGAACGAGCTTTACAACAATTTGAAGCGCGCGAAGTAGCGGGCATCATTATTGATATGCGTTACAACGGTGGCGGTGCCAATTTAGGTTTGGCAGGTTTACTTACAGACCAAGAGATTCCGATGGGGCAATTAGAATACTATAGCGATGCCACTGGCAAATTTGAACCCGAAGGTCTGCCAGAAAAAGTCATTCCAAACGAAAATCAATATCGCTTCGATAAAATGGTTTTGTTAGTGGGGCAAGCATGTGCCAGTGCGTGTGAACTTGAATCGTATGGATTCAGCCAAGTGCCAGGCATGATTACAATTGGTCAATACCCAACCAGTGGCGTAGAAGCCGAAGTAGCACGCGGACAGTTTAACTTACCTGAAGGATTCTTTATTCAAGTGCCGACGGGACGCTTCACACTTGCTGACGGCAGTATCTTCCTCGAGGGACAGGGGGTTCAGCCCACGCTTCGGGTGCCAGTAGATGAAACCAATATCTATCGCACAGATGATTTCGTTTTAGAAGCAGGTATCCGCGCTGTGTTAGAACCGCTTGGGGCAGGCATCACACCAAGTGCATCACCCAAGATTGCATCCGTAGGTGAGGCGAGGTCAGCCTTTAGTGGCGGCGCAGAATTCTTGTGGGATTTAGTCCGCGAGCAAGACACCGAAGAACATTTTGAACCCATCGCTTTAACTTACACAGTTGCGCTTTCACAATCCAAAACAACATTGTGGGCGTATGCTTGGTGCGCCAAAGATAAAGCCACCCTCGAACAAAACTTTAGCCAAATTGATTTGAAATTTAATCTCAATGGCAAAGATGTGCCAGTAGAAGAATTTGCTGTTTTTAACACACCCTCTGGCGATTTAGAATGTCGCCTTATTTACACGGCTTTATCCGATTGGAAACCCGGCGAACACCATGCCACCATTACGGCAACCTTTAAGTCTAAAATTAATGATGGCTCAGGTGAATACGCCCCAGGTGATTATGTATATGATTATGTGGTGTATGTGAAACCGTAAAGCCAGTAAGTTGGTAATCAGTGGGTCAGTAATCAGTAATTGGTTGCTGAAATAAAAAAACATCCCATAGAAATTTCTGTGGGATGTTTTTGATTCAAGTTTTTACTTAATCCACAAACCTATATTTAATCAATGCCCACACTGCTTCAAACGCATCATGCAGTTTGATTTTCTTTCCCTGCGAATAATCTCGCGGATTAAATGTAATCGGTACTTCAAAGATTCTATATTTTCGTTTGAGAATTTTGGCAGTGAATTCAGGTTCAAAGTTAAAACTATTGGCGCGGATGGTCATGCCGTCAATCACTTCACGACGAAATACTTTATAACCAGTTTCCATGTCTGTCAAAATCGTGTCGTATAAAATGTTGGTCATCAAAGTCAATGATTTATTAGCAACCATGTGCCAAAACATAGTGACGCGATGCGCTTTGCCTAAAAATCTGGAGCCATAAACCACATCAGCAATCCCTTCTTCAATCGGCTTGAGCAATTCAGGATAGTCACGTGGGTCATACTCAAGGTCAGCATCTTGGATTAATAGCACATCGCCTTTTGCCGCTGCCATACCAGTTCGCACAGCCGCGCCTTTGCCTTGATTTTTTTCATGTAAAATAACTTTCAAGCCTTTTTTGCCATCAAGTTTTTTCAAAATATCGCGTGTGCCGTCCTTTGAGCCATCGTCAACCAAAATAATTTCATTAGCTCGTTTGGTGGCTTGCACACGTTTCAAAATTGTTTGGATACTTTCAACTTCGTTATAAACAGGGATAATTACAGTTAGTTTCATAGCGACTGGATTATAAACGAAAAGAAGTATAATTGGCTCAACTTAAAATGCTGGAAATTGGTGACAAATGGTAACAAGACAAACTGGACAAATTGGCGGCGTAGCCGATAGCGGATTTTCCCCGCCGCAAATCAACAGCCTTGATGATACAGGGCTTTCGCCTCTTTGGTTACAAGATTTAATTCTCAAAGTATTATATTTTCGTGGGTACTTAACTGGCTTCAAAATTGCCGAAGAAATCACGCTTCCATTTGCTGGTGTGGTTGACCAATTGCTATTTACACTCAAACAAGAAAAAACTATTGAAGTCAAATCATCACAAGGCGGTTTGGGAGATGGTGCATATACGTATGGAATCACTAGTGCAGGCATTATTCGTGCGCGAGAAGCGTTAGACCGTAGTCAATATGCTGGACCTGCCCCAGTTCCATTTGAGGTTTATAACGAATCGATTCGCCGTCAAAAAAGCGGCAAGATGACCGTTACCACCCGCACCATGCGCCAGATTCTTTCTCAAATGGTTATCTCCGAAACGA
The DNA here is from genome assembly GCA_016789365.1 of Anaerolineales bacterium. Lineage (GTDB taxonomy): Bacteria > Chloroflexota > Anaerolineae > Anaerolineales > Villigracilaceae > Villigracilis. The sequence goes on along the minus strand of JAEURH010000093.1, from coordinate 9,317 downwards.
CATTTCAAAAATTAGGACCCGCGTTAAATTCAGGCACATCTATCTTTATGTATGGTCCACCCGGCAATGGCAAAACTAGCATTGCTCGTGCCTTTGGCAACCTCGTCCTCAGCCAAAACATGTATATTCCGTATGCACTATATTTGGATGGGCAAGTGATTAAAGTGTATGATGCGGTCAGCCATAGCCTTGCGCCCGACACCGAAGGAAATGCAAGTTCGACTGGGAATTTAAGAAGCAACACACGCCGCGACCCACGCTGGGTAAAAATTCGCAGACCCTTTATTGTTGTTGGTGGTGAATTAAACCTTGAAGGTCTTGATTTAGTTTTTGACGACACTACAAAATTTTACGAAGCCCCGTTTCAAGTAAAAGCCAATGGTGGCATTTTATTAATTGATGACTTTGGTCGTCAGCAAGTGCGCCCACGAGATTTGCTCAACCGTTGGATTGTGCCACTCGAAAACCGCCTCGATTATTTGCGTTTACACACAGGTCGCAAAGTTGAAGTTCCATTTGATGTTCTAATTGTTTTTTCAACTAACCTGCCACCAAAAGATTTAGTAGATGAAGCCTTCTTGCGCCGCTTGCGTCATAAAATAGAAATCGGCGACCCATCCTTTGAAGAGTTTCGTGAAATTTTCAAACGTGTTTCACAAGATAAGCGTGTTGAATACAACGACCAAGGTCTTGCATATCTTTTGCAAGAATGGTATATCAAACGCAATCGCAAAATGCGTGCTTCACACCCGCGAGATTTGCTAGACCAAATTCTTGATATCTCATCTTATCTTGCCGTTCCGCCTACCATGTCACGCGATATGATTGACCGCGCCGCCAAGGCGTATTTCGTGGATATTTAAATTTGATGAAAGTGCGTCGCACCATAACGATAATATGACTCTGATTAACAAAACTTTTTCTAACGTATAGTTTATTCCTATTAGTAGAAGTGCGACGCACCCGCTTCTATATAACTTTTAACCTGACTCTGATGCTTCAACATTTTCCTAGCCCCATCATCCTTGCACATCGTGGCGACCTTGCTCACGCACCAGAAAATACGTTGCCATCTTTTTCGCAAGCCATACAAAAAGGCGCCGATGGTGTTGAACTGGATGCAAAATTAACTGCCGATGGTCATGTGATTGTCTTCCACGACATGGCAGTAGATAGAACAACAAATGGCAAAGGCAAAGTTGCTTCATTTACATTCGATGAAATCCGCAAATTGGATGCAGGCTCATGGTTTGACTCAAAATTTGCAAACACAAAAGTTCCTTTGCTTGAAGAAGTATTTGAAACAGTTGGAAAAGATAAATTAATTAACATTGAATTGACTAATTACTCCACGCCAAAAGATGGTTTGACACAAAAAGTTTGCGAGTTGATTAAAAAGCATAATAATCAAGCACAAATTATTTTCTCATCTTTTTTTGCCTCGAATCTAAAAATTGCTATGGGGCTTTTACCAGAAACTCCACGCGGACTTTTGGCAATGCCTGGTATTGTGGGTTTATGGGCAAGGTCATTTGGTTTTATGTTTGGTGATTATCAGGCTTTGCACCCGCACATTTCAAATGCCAGCAAAGAGCAAACGCAACGCGCACATCGCATTAAAAGAAGAGTGCATGTGTGGACGGCAAATACACCCGAAGAAATACTCCGTTTGAAAGATTTTGGTGTGGACGGAATTTTTACCGACGACCCTGCTGTTGCAGTGCAAACGTTGCGGGGTAAGTAAAACTGTCAGAATAACAGAAACAGGCTGAGGGTAGGTGAGAAGCGATAAAATCCTTTTCAGTTAAATCTTTTGTGTTATAAGTGTGAAATATGAAGTTTATCCGAATTATTTTATTATTTACTTTTTTATTATCTCTTATCCCAAACTTAGTATCTGCTCAAACCCCCACGCCGCCTGCCGCCGTGCGGGTTTTGTTGAACAATATGACTCCCGAAGAAAAAGTGGGACAGTTGTTTCTGGTTTCATTTAATGGCACGGATAGCACAGAGACATCTCAAATTTATAACCTCATCACCAAATATCATGTAGGTGGTGTGGTGCTTTCAGCAGGCAATGATAATTTTACAAATCAAGACACACTGATTCAAGCCCATGCTTTGATTAAGAATTTACAAACGATAGAATCAGAAAATACGTTCGGTGGAAATTCTTCGTATGTGCCATTGTTTATCAGTATTGCACAAGAAGGCGATGGCTATCCAACGGACCAAATCTTAAACGGCGTGACTGCTTTGCCAAGTGAAATGGCAATTGGGGCTACATGGGATGTTTCGTATGCAGAGCAGGTTGCCCAAGTGCGCGGACGTGAACTAGCGGCACTTGGTTTTAATTTGTATTTTGGTCCTTCATTAGATGTTTTGGAGAATCCATCTTCTGCTGGTGGCGATTTGGGAACACGTGTGTTTGGCGGCGACCCTTTTTGGGTGGGTGAAATGGGGCGGGCTTATGTTAAGGGGTTGCATGAAGGTAGTGCTAATCAATTGTTGGTGATTGCAAAACATTTCCCCGGTGCAGGCGGTGCTGACCGTTTGCCGGACGTTGAAGTTTCAACAGTTAGAAAATCTTTAGAGCAATTAAAACAAATTGAACTTGCTCCGTTTATTGCTGTAACGGGTAACTCCAGTGTTGCCAGTAGCACAGTAGATGGTTTGTTGGTTTCACATATTCGGTATCAGGGGTTTCAAGGAAACATTCGTGCTACCACACGCCCTATCAGTTCAGACCCGCAAGCCTTGAGCCAAATTATTTCGTTACCACAATTTACAACTTGGTATTCAAATGGCGGGTTATTGGTCAGCGATAATATTGGTGCAGATTCTGTGCGTGAGTTTTATGTTTCTGGCGGAGGGCAATTCTCAGCCCGCAATGCCGCACGCGATGCTTTCTTAGCAGGCAATGATTTGCTGTATCTTGGCAATATCAAATCAACCGATTCGCCTGATACCTATACCACCACCATTCGGGTATTGGAATTTTTCGCGCAAAAATATAAAGAGGATACAGCCTTTGCCCAGCGTGTTGATTCATCAGTAGCAAGAATTTTGACTGCAAAATTAAAGTTATACAAAAGTTTTACAATCAACAATATTCTCAAACCAGAAATTAACCTTTCTACTTTTCAATCTGCAAACGATATTACATTTACTGTGGCGCAAAATTCTGCCACACTCATCAGCCCTAGTTTGCAAGACCTAGCTTCTATTTTGCCACAACCACCGCAACCGAATGAGCGTTTGGTCTTTATTACAGATACCGTCAGCGCAAAACAATGCTCCACGTGCCAGCAACAAACTTTACTAGCGACCGATGCGTTACAGTCTGCTATCTTAAGGCTATATGGACCGCAAGGTGGCAATCAAGTAGAAGAGTTTCGCTTGTCATCTTATTCATTTGAAAACATGCAAGCCTATTTAGATTTACCCGATGAAAATTCATTTGTGGCAGATGATTTAAGCGTTGCTGATTGGGTGATTATTTCAATTACTGATAATTCAAAATCGCAAACCGCACTCATCAGCCGCATGTTGCGCGAACGACCTGCGCTATTTTCAAACAAAAATCTTATTTTGTTTTCGTTTGGTGCGCCATATTATTTTGATACCACCACGCTTTCACGCTTTACTGCTTACTACGCATTGTATAGCAAACAACCACAATTTGTAGATGTGGCTGTGCGTTTGCTATTTCAAGAATTGACTCCATCAGGCGCATCGCCTGTTTCTGTTTCTGCTATTAATTATGATTTGATTCGAGTCATGGCACCTGACCCTAATCAAATTATCTCGCTCTCGCTAGACCTGCCGCCTGCTCCTGTTTCAGATAACTTCACCACACCTGAGCCGACTCCGATTCCGCTTTTTGAAATTGGTGACACGATTGCAATTCGCACGGGTGTCATTTTAGATGGCAATGGCAACCCCGTGCCTGATGGAACAGTGGTGCAATTTTCAATGGTGCTGACTGGTGAAGGTGGCGGCATTTTGCAACAAGTAGAATCAGTGACTACACAAGGTGTGGCGCGTGCTTCCTTTGGTTTAGATAAACCAGGTTTGCTTGAAATTAAAGTTGCTAGTGAGCCTGCGGTAATATCTTCAGTTGTGCAATTGGATGTTTCACAAACAGGTTCGGTAGCAGTGACGGTGGTTGTGCCTGAACTAACGCAATCTATCGAATCTACGCCTGAAGCGGAAATAGAAGAAGCCGAAAACGCTTATGTTTCGCCACAGGGTTATCCGAAATTCCCCGCTTGGCTGGTTTCTATGTTTATGATTGTGATTGTGGCTGGCTTGACCTTTTTTGTCGCTTCGCAATTTACCCAGCGTGCCTCTGCGATACGTTGGTCGCTAGGGATTTTGCTGGGGGGGTTATTGGCGTACAATGTATTAGCCTTTGGAATCTTTGGCATTTCAACTTGGTTGTTAAAGACTGGTTTGGTAGGCGTTGTAAGCGCGACGTTAATCGGGCAGGCATTGGGTTTTGCAAGTGGTTGGTTTTGGTCGCGTGGAAAAAGATAAGAACATCCCGCAGGTTTAATTTAATCAATTATATTTTTCAATGAAACCTGCGGGATGATACTCTTTACAAAGGAAATTTATTTATGGAATCAAATTCAAAAAATAAAGTAAAACAACCTCCTATTCTTTTTGATAAAACACAAGCTATCATCAAAGAGTTGAATAAAAAATTAGGTGGCACGTTGATTACCTATTTCAACAATCCGCGTGGTAGTGTATGCCACGATGATGTGTTGGCTTTGTTTGAATTGCTAGAAAAAATTGGGCATCAACAAAAAATTTATCTGTTCATTAAATCAAGTGGTGGCAATGGACAAGCCTCTTTGCGTTTGGTGAATTTGCTTCGCCAATATTGTGACAAAGTGATTGCCGTCATTCCGCTTGAATGTGCTTCTGCCGCTACGATGATTACATTGGGTGCAAATGAAATTTATATGGGACCGATGGCGTATTTAACGCCTGTAGATACTTCGTTGACTCACGCGCTCTCGCCGATTGACCGTGATAATGACCGCGTTAGCGTGTCGCTTGACGAGTTGACAAGGGTGGTGAAACTGTGGCAATCTCAACGGTCAGATAGAAGCGAGAATCCATATCAGCAATTGTTTCAGCATGTGCATCCGTTGGTAATTGGGGCAGTGGACCGCGCCGAATCATTATCTATTATGTTGTGCAAAGAATTATTGGCGTATCACATTAAAGATGAAAAAACGCAAGATAGAATTGCAAACGCTTTGAATGCAAAATATCCCTCACATGGGTATCCGATTTTGTTTGAGGAAGCCAAGCGGGTTGGATTAAAGGTGAGTCACCTTACGCCTGAAATTAATTCGCTTCTGCTTGAACTGAATGAGTTGTATAGTGAAATGGGACAACGTGCTACGACTGATTTTGATGATACACATGCGCACAGTAATGAAATTTTGAACATTTGGGAAACCAGTGGTGTTTTAGTACACTTTCAGCAAGATAAAGATTGGTTTTATCGCACTGAAGAACGCCGTTGGATTTCTTTGAATGATAATAGCAGTTGGCGTAGGACGCTTAAGGTTGGCAATAAGGTTGAAAAATCTATTTTACATATTTCGTAAATGATTTGTTACTTATCAGGTTTCGCGTAAGACTTCGGAAGTCTCACTCAATTGACAAGTTTTTCGCATTACCAAATCTCACTTGGCAGACTTCTGAAGTCTTTTTTGTATACATAGGAATATCCCTGCATATGGCAACAAGTGACTTTGGGTGGGAGAATGCATTAGAGAATTAACTATTCTTTAGCAATTTGAAGAACCCTCTTTAATAATTCGTCTCCATAATAAATTGGAGAGTCCTCTAATCTCTGAATATAAGGTTTAATTTTCTTAATCACACCTTTTTGTTTGGCTATAACGAGAAACCCTAATACCCCTATACAAGTAATCTCATTTTGCTCTGCAATAGAACGTGCCTTTTGGTCATCAATTAATAAAATATCTGCCGAAATTTGATTGTATAGTGACATGGCTTCAATTTCCCCGCGCCCAAGCCCTGTTGATATAAATTTACTTTGAACGGGTTGAACTTTTACAACACGCCCTACTAAGAAAGCACCAAGAGCATCAGCGTATGATTTTTCAGGGGCGACAATTTCAGCATAAACCGCTTCGGGGATTTTAATTTCTTCATATACTTGTAATAACAAATCTAACCCATCACAAGTTGCAATGGCAATCAGAGCAGAACTATCAGCGATAATTAGCATAATCTATTTTGGATTTATAAATTTTTGAATATCCGCTTCTAATTCGTCTGGAGATTGGGTTTGCAAAAGAACGCCTTCTTGTTTACAAAACTCCAGAAATTCATAACGGTCTAGCCCTGATAATTCACTCGCCGCGCCAATAGATAATTCACCTGCTTGATATAAGCCTAACGCCGCATACAAACGGATTTTCTTTGCCACCGCCTCAGGAGACTCATCCATAAATTGACTTTCAGGAATTGAAAATGAGATTTGCATTTTTCACTCTCTTTGTACACAATGAGTGTATCACGTCAAAATAATTGTTTCAAGCAGGGTTTTAATGTACATAGACTTCGGAGGTCTCATTCAAAATGTTTCATGTTTTTTTGAAATGATTAATCCCTAAACTTCCAAAAAATAAAAGCCAAGAGCCTGCTAATAATCCTGCAAAATATAAAAGTAGTTCATTTTTTGTATACAGAAATAAAAGGATTAAGACGGCATTAATCATCATAAATACTAATAAGCTCTTTGTTGACTTAGTATCTTGCGATGCTTGGTATTTCATAAATTCTTTCCGTGCAAGGAAATAACACAAAATAATATTTATAACTATCAAAACAGATAATAAGTAAAAATATTTAGCACCTTGACTTGACAGAATATTAATTATATTTATACAAATAAGGGCCAAACCACCAAGCACAAAATATAAAGAGATAAAAATATTCTTTAGCATAACTCCTCCGCATTACGGACCATATGGATGTTCTTTATATCTTGGAACTGTATTCGCACCGAACCAAACTGGTCCAATTGCTGAAAATCCACCGACGACAGCTCCTGCAAAACCTACAGGTGGAAAGAAAGGTGCGGCTACAAGCGATCCAACACCTATCATATATTGTATATTTTCACCTGCACTAGGTCGAGACATTTGTTGAATTACACCACCATCAATCGGTTGATTCCAATTATCTAACAAAATCATTGGCAACCCAAAGTTAAATCCAGTTGTGCCTACTCCGGGTATATAGTCTTTTTCTCTATTGTTTTGGTGAAAAACTCCTGCACCTGTTACAAAATTAGATAGTATTTCAGCAAATCCATCTGTATCTGCTTGAGTAATTCTACTTTGATTAGATATATCATAAAAAGTATATCCATCTTCATATTCCATGATCATCCAATCAAAGTAAGAAGTGAATCCACTTTGATTATTATAGGAAAACCTAACAATATCTCCAGCTTCTGCATTTAACAAAATATTTGCCAAATCACCATTATTAACTGCCCATTGGTTATATTCCATAAATGTGTCAAACCCAAGAAGTGACATAACTCTTTCTTCAGCCTCAGTCGCTTTTTGACGTTGCCCTGCTTCTGATAAGGGAACGATATTCTGCCATCTTGGATCGCAATAATTTGACTGACAGGCCATATGCCCGCTTGGATCAATATAATTCATTGGCGAATTATTGACATACGCATATCTATCCAACCCTTGAATTCCACTTGGCACAATCGTATCTGCCTGAGCGAATCTGCCGAGTGACGAGTCATACCAACGAGCGTTATAGAACATAAGACCAAAATCATCCGTATAAGAATATTGTCCCGTATACGTATAGTCCGTTGGGTTTGTGCCTGACGAATACCTAGTCTCACCCCAAGCTTTGTACTTGGTTTGATTAATCACAGTACCAGAAGCGTCAGTAATGATGCTTGTGCTTCCTAAGTGGTCAGAAATTAAGTATGACAATACTCCATTTTCTCTAATGGCGATTCTCTGTGTCCCTGCGTAGCAGTACACATCTATATAGATTTTATATATTAAGAATAGATTCCCTACCTGTTTTTGTTATATGAAACCAACACACAAAACCATAATTAAGAGGGGAGAAATTAAATTCCTCTTTTGCTTCCTTAATGAGAGAAATTATTTCATCTGGAGATAATTGCAAATCAATAAATTGATTTTTCTTATCCTTAGATTTAGATTCAAGCTTTCCTGCTGTTATTAATTTTTTGCTCAGTAGATTATATAAAGAATTAAGAGTCTCACTGATAATCCATTCAGGAATAGGAGCATCTGTAGGCAAGTTGCGGTTTATTAACTTCATTGCATTCCAAAGGCTAACATAATCGTCTTCACATTCTAATAGTATTTTCTTTTCCGTGTTACTAAGAAACATAGAAACTCCTATCTTGGTCTGTGAATTTTGTCATAAGGGATATTTGCGCCTTTAAGTATATCAATAGTAGGTCCGTATTTTTTTGAGTCTCTTAAACCAACAATTTCTCCACTTTCTAACTCAATGACTTCACCGTTATATCCTGGATAATTTATGACAGTACCATTTTCAGAAAGTTTTCCCCATAGATCTAAAATTTCATCATCTTCCATTTCTTGCACATTCTCTCGATAGCCAGGATTACCTACAGGTTGACCATCTGGCATTAAGAGATCAGATACATCTGTTGAACTAGACATAATTGATAGCTCTTCATTAGAAGAATTTAGCGGGAAACTAAAAGTATTATCAGAAGTATCCGAATCTTCCAGTGGAAATGTAAAAGTATTATCAACCTCTATGTCACTATCCATTGGTGAAGTGTGGGGTTGCTTGAGCGATTCCACTAAATCTTCAATTGCTCTTGCCGCATTTTCTGCGTTTTCCCACCGCACTTCGGGAGGGACTACTATAATGTATACAAATAATGTTAATCCCGCTAGCCCAATTAGCACTAAAGGTAAAGGTACGGCTATATGCCCACTTGGATCGATATACATCACAGGCGAGTTATTGACATAAGCATACCTATCCAACGCTTGAATTCCACCTGGCACAATCGTATCCGCCTGAGCGAACCTTGACAGCGAACTGTCATACCAGCGGGCGTTATAGAACATGAGACCGAAGTCACTGGTGTAAGAGTATTGTCCAGTGTAGGTATAGTCCGTTGGGTTTGTACCTGACGAGTAGCGAGTCTCACCCTCGCGAAGCATCCCGTAGCGTAAGCGGAGTGGGCAGGCTTTGTACTTGGTTTCAGA
>JAEURH010000092.1 GCA_016789365.1 Anaerolineales bacterium | reverse complement strand
GCGTTTACATTTGAGAAAACGCTTAACAAAAGTATCAAACTAAAAATGATAGAAAGGGTCTTACGCATTTGCCTCAGACAAAATTGGCGTGTTGCTTTCATCTTTTGGTTTTGTGACGCGCATATATACCAAAGTCCAAACAGAATCGGTGTATGTGATTAATACACCGTTCAAGAACCAAGCAATTGGGCTATAGCATAATAGAAAAACGCCAGCCAGAATAAAAGGTTGCCATGAGGTGATGTTGCCATCAATAATTGTGAACATTAACGGCACAACGATTAGGAGTGTAGGTAATGCAATGATGATGCCAATTATAAAACTAAGAACGAAGAGGATAATGCCGACCACAATTAAACCGATAATGTTTTTGGTCAACACTTGCCAGCCACGTGAAAGGGCTTGGAAAACTCCCATATCTTCTATGATAATAGCGCGCTGAACTTGATTCAGATAAAAGCCGAGAAATATCATAAATGGGATTAAACAGCAACAAAATGCAAGTGTGAATAATGCAAATGTTCCACCAAACACTGATTCATTAGAGCCTTGAATGGAGAAAAATAACGCGATAAGAAAAGCAATAAGAAATATAAGCACTGGTAAACCGATTAACAAGGATAAACCAAACAATCGCCAGAAATATTTTAGGCTTTCGGAAAATAATTCGCCAAATTGAAGCGTTTCTGCGCCATTTTCAGCATGGACGACTCCGTGGGCTAAACCTGCTGTGCCGACCAAAGATAAAAATGTTTGTAAAGCAATAAGTACAAACACAGCGAAGATGAAAGCATAAATCACCCAAGGATTCTGTTCAAACCAAGAGCCAACTTGTAGAAAAAACCTTTGAAGTTGATTAGTCATTTCAGGTGAAAATGGATTCTCACCATTTCCACTACTGTCACCTGAATTTGAGTTGCCACCATTGCCTCCCCTGCCACAACTAGCGAGCATACCAAACAGCCACAGGATTTTATACTTCCATGTGATTTTGCCTGCACGAGTGAAAACTTCAATAAGGTCAAAGTTCATAATATTTTCCTTGTTTGTAGGTCACGCTTGTAGCGTGACCTACGCATTTGTTTCACTAAATATAACCTGATTTTCACCTTTGTGTGTGAGGCGTAAATAGGTTAAATCAAGTGAAACTTTCAATAAGGTTTGAGAAATGACTGAGATAAGAATCATCACTGGGAAGAAAATACAAGCAAATAAAGCCGTGACTCCCATTAACATCTCACTTCCAGATTCTGCAAAAATTGGAAAACCCATTAATGGAATAAGCATCGGAAACGTCAAAAAGCTGGAAACAACCGTAACGCCAAAATAAACAATGACTGTGATAATGATATATTTCCAAATATGGTCACGGACAATTTCAAAGCCACGTTTGACCGCATCCCAAGCACTTAAATTTTCAGTAATCACAGCAGTATGCGCGGCTTCTAAAACACCGATGACAAGGAACATCAAAGGTGTCAGCAAAATGATAATGGGTTGCAAACACAAAGAAGCCAATCCCATTGTGACCATTGTCGCCGCAAAAACAAATGCAAAGAATACTGTAAAGATTAAGCCAACAGATAATTGAATAATCATGAATACGCCGAGTTGACGCCAAAAATATTCTCGGCTATCTTGTAGCAAATCTATAAATTTTAGTGAGCCTTCGCCTTTATCAACGCGCACAATACCTAACGTCACTGCTGAAAGGGCAAAGACTTGTAATATCGTTGAAACAATCACAATAATAAAAGTAAAGAAGAAAAAGCCAAGTGTAACCAAAGCATTAATTTCTGATGTTTGGTTTTCTTCAAAGAAATAGAGAAACAAAAACATAACAGGAATCATTGCAAAAGATACAATCACCGGCACAGATAAAATTCCCCAAAATACTTTATGCTTCCAAGAAATTTGCAAAGTGCGTGTTAAGATATTTCCGTAATCAAAGTTCATTCAATTCTCCCAATTATGGTCTCGATACGCCGCAAAGAACAAAATCACGGCTACTCGACCGCCTATGCTCAATCAATCATTAATAAAAAATTGTAAATCGAATCATTCCCATTCAATCGTAGCAGGTGGCTTACTCGTAATATCATACACCACGCGATTAATTCCTTCCACCTCATTCACAATTCGGCTCGACACTTTTGCAAGCAAATCATGTGGCAAACGCGCCCAATCTGCCGTCATAAAATCATCAGTGGTCACAGCCCGAATCGTAACGGCTTCTTGATACGTTCTTCCGTCGCCCATCACACCTACAGATTTCACTGGCAATAAAACCACAAAGGCTTGTGATGTTTTTCCATGCTTGCCTAAAAATCCTGCGCTCAATAATTCATCTTGCAAAATTTTATCCGCTGCGCGCAAACGTGATACGCGTTCAGGTGTAATTTCTCCCAAACATCGCACTGTCAAACCAGGTCCGGGGAATGGTTGTCGCCAAACTAAATGTTCATTCAAGCCTAAGGCTTCACCCACCAAACGTACTTCATCTTTGAATAACATTCTTAACGGCTCCACCAATTCAAAAGACATATCTTCAGGAAGCCCGCCAACATTATGATGTGTTTTTATTTTTTCTGATTTACTTTTACTAGACGCAGACGATTCAACCACGTCGGGGTAAATTGTTCCTTGCACTAAAAACTTGATATCACTCCCCAGCCTTTTCGCTTCCCGCTCAAAGATGCGGATAAATTTTTCCCCGACAATTTTTCTTTTCTGTTCAGGGTCAGTGACGTTTTTCAAAGCAGACAAAAATTCTTCACTGGCATCAATGGTAATTAATTCCGCGCCGAGACCATCACGAAAAGCGGATGCAACTTCTGCGCCTTCGTTATGACGAAGCAAACCTGTATCCACAAACATACAAATGAGTTGGTCGCCAATTGCTTTGTGAACCAACGCCGCCGCAACAGATGAATCTACGCCGCCTGAAACTGCTGCGAGGACTTTTTTATCGCCAACTTGCTCGCGGATTTTTTGCACGCTTTCATCAATAATGGATTTGGGAGTCCAACTTGGATTCACATTACAAATATCAACGACAAAATGTTTGATTAACTCAATTCCATTTTTTGTATGATGCACTTCGGGATGAAACTGTACACCGAAATATTTTTTATCTACATTCCCCATCGCCGCATACGGGCTGTTGGGTGATTTTGCTAATGAGATAAAACCTTTTGGTAATTCAGTTACTTTATCTCCATGAGACATCCATACAGTTGAGAGATTGGAGATTAGAGAATTAGAAATTAGAGATTGAATTTCAGCAAAACCATATTCTCGTTCTGATGATGGATTCACTTTTCCGCCTAAAGCATGGGTTAAAGCTTGCATCCCGTAGCAGATACCAAGTATGGGTAAGTTTGAAGCGAAAATAAAATCTTGAATAAACGGCGCATTCTCTTCATAAACAGATTTTGGTCCACCAGACAAAATAAATCCTTTGGGATTAATAGATAATATTTTTTCTTGCGGAGTATCCCACGCGAATAATTCACAATACACATTTGATTCACGCACACGCCGCGCGATGATTTGTGCATATTGTGAGCCGAAATCTAAAATAGCAATAGAGTCCATAAAGTTTCAGAGTTAAGAGAAATGAATAACGAGTCTAAGGTGTTTACCTGTTACTCATTAAACAAACTCAATCTTCCCCTCATCCATAGATTTAATACGAGCAATCGCTTCAATCGGCACACCGACAGAAGACAACACATCACGCCCGCCTTCAAATGTTTTTTCAATGAGTGCGCCAATGCCAACTACTTTTGAACCAGATGCTTCTGCCAAACGTACGAGACCTAAAATGGTTTGTCCGCTGGCAAGGAAATCATCAATGATTAAAACTTTTTCGTTATTAGCAAGATATTCAGGTGAAACAATTAATTCCACCATGCGACCTTTTGTGTGTGATGGCGCGAGAGTCAAATACACTTGGTCTGGCATGGTGATTGGTTTTGTTTTGCGCGCGTAAACAACTGGTAAATTCAAATGGATAGCCGTTGTGAGTGCAGGCGCAATGCCAGAAATTTCAGCAGTTAAAATTTTTGTTGCGCCAACATTTGCAAAGCGTTTTGCAAATTCACGTCCACAAGTGTCCATGAGCGTTGGGTCTACTTGATGATTAACAAAACTATCTACTTTCAAAATTCCATTGCCGAGGTTTTTTCCCTCTTTCAAAATACGTTCTTGAAGTGCATTCATTGCGCCTCCGTATGACTAGACAGATTTGCTGATTATTTTACCATTTAGGATTTATCGTTACTTATCCCCCATTAATTCATAAAAAATCTCTGTGATAGAATCTCGCCTGTGATTGATTTGATTCTCGCATCCGCTTCACCCCGTAGGCGACAATTGTTTGCGCTCGGGAACTGGAACTTTGAAGTCATCGTCTCTGATGTGGATGAAACGCCATTAGAAAATGAATCGCCGCGGAAGTATGTTGTCAGGTTGGCAGAGGCTAAGGCAAAAGCAATCAGGTCGAAGGTCAAGAAAGAAGCGTTGATTATTGGCTCAGATACAACGGTGGTAGATGGTCAAGAAATTTTAGGCAAGCCATCTGATGAAAAAGATGCTGAACGAATATTGAAACAACTGCGCGGAAAAAAACATCAAGTGATGACAGGTATTGCAATTTATCGCGTGCGTGATGAAAAATTAGTAACAGATTTATGCGTGACCAATGTGCCAATGCGAAATTATAGCGATGCTGAAATTGCGACTTACATAAAAACTGGCGACCCCATGGATAAAGCAGGCGCGTATGCAATTCAACATGCAGAGTTTAAGCCCGTCCAATCTTTAAGTGGCTGTTACGCCAGCGTAATGGGTTTGCCCATGTGTCATATTGTGAAAGCATTAAAACAATTTGATATTTTTCCAAATGCAGATGTGCCTGTGAATTGCCAATCGTTTTTGAATTATGATTGTGATGTGTATAGTGAAATTTTAAACCCCATCCCCAACCCTTCCCCAATACGCGGGGAAGGGAGTCCCCTCTCCTTTAGGAGAGGGTTAGGGTGAGGTCAATAAAGGAAAAGAATGAAGCCTTTACGCCGAATCTATTTTGTTTTGATAACTTTCATACTCGTTGCTTGTTCTTCTAACGGTGGCGGTGTTGCTGGAATTTTTGCAACGCCCACGCCGCTCCCAACCCCGAAAATAGATGTAACCCCTGCGCCTGATGTGAATACAGCGTTCAATTCATTTTTTGACGCTTTGAAACAAAATGATTATGAAAATATGTATGCCTTGCTTTCAACAGAAAGTCAAAACGCAGTTTCGCTTGAAGATTTTTCCAAACGTTGGAACAACGCTTTGAATGAAATGAGTGCCGCAAACTTTGAAGTGAACATTCTTTCATCACAAATCAGCCCGCGCAATGCAGAAGTGGGTTATAGCATTACTTATCAAACAGTGTTAGCAGGCGATATTCAACGCGAGATTGTGATGCGTTTGATAAATGAAAATAATGCTTGGAAGGTGCAATGGGATGATAGTTTAATTCTGCCCGAACTCGCGGGCGGAAATCAATTGGCAATGGAATACAGTGTGCCAGCGCGTGGCGATATTTACGACCGTGATGGTTTGCCCATTGTCACCCAATCCAAGGCGTTAGCATTTGGCATTGATACAGGCGCAATTGACCCCGATTTACGTGGCACATTGACGGCTGAACTTGGTCTGTTATGCGGATTTGACCCACTCAACATTCAAAATCAGATTGACGCTTCGGGACCTGGCTGGTACCTGCCGATGTGTGAAGCGACTCGTGCTGAAGCCCAAAGGTTGATTTCTATTAACCCCGGCGGACTCGTCGTTCAAGAATATGAATCGCGTTATTACTCACAAAGTGGATTGGCTCCGCAAGCAGTGGGTTATACACTATCAATTTCACCAGAACAATATGATGAATACCGTCGTAAAGGTTACAACGGTAGTGAACGAATTGGGCAAACAGGTATAGAACAATGGGCAGAAGATTATTTAGCAGGTAAACATGGTGGCGTTTTGCGTGTGGTGGGTCCGAATGGGCAAATTATTTCTACGCTAGGGCAAAGCCGACCAGAGCCTGCTGATTCAGTTTACTTAACCATTGATAACAGTATGCAATATTACGCCCAATCTGCGATTGAGTTTTTCCGTGGCGCAATTGTAGTGATGGAAGTGGATACCGGCAGAATTATAGCAATGGCATCTAGCCCGGATTTTGACCCAAATTATTTTGATGCGAATAACCCAAACAATCAAGGCTTAGCCAATATGCTCAATAGTGGTGGAACACTCAACCGTGCCACACAAGGGCAATATCCGCTAGGTTCTGTTTTTAAGATAATCACATTTTCAGCCGCTTTAGAAAGTGGTGCATGGCTCAAAGATACAACATACGATTGTCAATATTTCTTCACAGAAGTTGAGGGGTTTACTGGCAACGACTGGACGTATGATTACTGTCAAGAAGCGATAGCACGAGGCGAAGGCTGTAACACATCGCGCACAAGACCAGCAGGCATATTAACGTTACAAGAAGGATTAATGCGTTCTTGTAACCCATACTTCTGGCACATCGGCAACGATTTGTATTCTGGGTTAAGTCGCCCAAACGATATTGCCAACACGGCGCGTGCATTTGGCTTAGGTTCGCCCACTGGCATTCAGCAATTACCTGAAGAAGCGGGGCAAATCTTAGACCCTCAAAGTCAAATTGATGCGGTTAATCAAGCCATTGGGCAAGGTGATGTGCAAGTGACTCCCTTGCAAGTAGCACGTTTTATGGCGGCAATTGCAAATGGTGGCACGTTATATCGCCCGCAAATTGTAGAAAAGATTCAACCCATAGATGGTGACCCGCTACTCGTCTTTAAGCCTGAAGCGAATGGAACGCTTCCACTACGCGCCGAAAATTTAGATGTGCTACGAGAAGCTTTGTTTATGGTCACAGGCACACGCGGCACAGCCTATAACAACATTCGTGGCATGCAATTTTCTGTGGCTGGCAAAACAGGCACCGCCGAATCTGGAAGTGGTTTGCCGCATGCTTGGTTTGCTGGTTATACCAATAATGCCGCAAACACAGGCTTGCCAGATATTGCCATTGCAGTAATTGTTGAAAATATTGGTCAAGGCTCAGATTATGGCGTGCCGTTGTTTAGAGCCATGGTAGAAGCATATTATTATGGAAGCCCTCAAAGACCATTCTATGAATGGGGTCAAATTGGCTTACCGCCTTACACCCCCACACCTCCGGGCGGTGGAATATTTAATCCATAACAGACCGCTGACCGCCGACGAATGACCGTCTGCTGTCCGTCGTCTGTGGACTTTCATTATAGGAATCACTTTTTGAAAGAAAACAAAACACAAGGTCTCATCATCAAAGCCCAATCCGGTTTCTTTTGGGTAGAAACCGGGGAGGGCATTATTGTTTGTCAACTACGCGGAAAATTAAAACAAGGTAGAGCCAAAGGTGATATCGCCGCATTGGGCGACCATGTATCCATTACAGTATTGCCAGATGGAAGCGGGGTGATAGAAAATGTCGAGGAGCGTAAGCAAGCATTAATCAGGTTAGACCCGCGCCCGCAAGGCGAATATCAACAAATTTTATTAGCCAATGCCGACCAAGCAATTTTTGTTTTCGCATGTGCAAATCCAAATCCAAAATTAAAAATGTTAGACCGTTTCTTGGTCATTGCAGAAAAACAAAAAATTCCGCCAATCATCGTTGCCAATAAAATTGATTTAGTAGAAAACCCAAAAGAAATTTTTGGTTTATATGAAAATATTGGCTATCGTGTTATTTATACATCTATCAAAAATAATATCGGCATAGATGAATTAAAAAAAGAATTGCAAAATAAAATTAGCGCATTAGCGGGTCCGAGCGGTGTTGGAAAATCAAGTTTATTAAATGCAATTCAAAATGAACTTGGCTTAAGAGTTAACGAAATTAGCAAATCCATGAACAAAGGCAAACATACAACAGTTACGCGCGAAATGTTCAAATTAAATGAAGGCGGTTTTGTTGCCGATACACCAGGCTGGAAAAGTTTGGCATTGTGGGATACTGAACCCGAAGAATTAGAAGCATATTTTCCTGAATTAAAAAATTTAGTTTCGCAATGTCAATTCAACAATTGTACCCATCAACACGAACCCAATTGCGCCGTGTTAAATGCACTCAAAGAAAATAAAATTCATAAAGCGAGATATGATTCATTTATTCGGTTACGAAATGGAGAGATTAGAGATTAGAGAATTAGATTTACGCATTACGAATCACGCTTCACGCCTAACTTGACACTTGACACCTGAAACCTGACACCTGATACTTAACCTCAAATGGATAACTGGAATCTCCTCGGACACGAATGGGCAGTGGACATGCTTCGTCAGCATGTTGCTCGCAATGAAATTCGTCACGCTTATCTGATTGTTGGCGCATCTGGTTTAGGAAAAAGAACATTAGCATTGCGTCTTGCACAAGCATTGAATTGTGAAAAACCAATTGGGGCTGGAATGCCATGCTTTACTTGTAGAACCTGCAAACAAATCGAATCAATGGCTCATCCAGATTTGACTGTCATTCAAGCCGAAACCGAAGGCGGGACATTGAAAGTTGACCAAATCCGCGAATTACAAAGGACAATTAATCTCAGACCGTATCAATCAAAATATCGCGTGTCATTGTTTTTACGTTTCCATGAAGCCAATGACAATGCCGCCAATGCTTTACTCAAAACGTTAGAAGAAGCACCTGCTCATGCAATATTGATTCTTACGGCTGAATCTCCTGAACAATTATTGCCCACCATTAATTCTCGTTGTGAAATTTTGAGATTACGCCCCTTACCCATTGAAACCGTGACAGCAGACTTAATGCAAAAAGGGATTGAAGAAGAACAAGCGCGTTTGCTGGCTCACATTTCAGGTGGCAGACCAGGCTTCGCTAGAAAATTAATAGACGATGTCACTTTGCTTGAAAAACGCGAAGAACGCTTGAATGATTTGCAAATACTTTTACCAGCCCCACGCGTAGAAAAATTTTCTTATGCTGATAAATTATCAAAAGATAAAGATGTCATGAGACAAACGATTTTAGTTTGGCTCTCGTATTGGCGCGATGTGATGTTAAGAGTCGCAGGTGCTGAAACCGCCTTGATAAACATTGACCGAAACATGGAAATTGAATTTTTAGCAGGCAGATTAGATTTACCTTCTGCGAGAAAAGTTGTGAGTAATTTGGAAAATACGTTAGAAAAAATGGATAGAAATGTCAATTCAAGATTGTTGGCTGAGGTTTTGCTATTAGATTTACCCAAAGTGTAAAATATGAAAACCATCAAAATCCCAAAATTTTTGCACGAAGTACTCGGAAAAGAATCCACGCTTGAAGAAATATTGATGATATTCATCACCAGTATTTTTGGAACATGCGCTTTGTTTTATTTCACAAACGCAGAATGGAAACAATTCCCATTTTGGAAAACATTAATTCTTTTCCTTTTGATATTTGATGTACTTGCAGGGTTTATTGCAAATCTCACTTTATCAACCAATAATTATTATAAAGAAAATCCAAAGTTACGTCTTGTTTTCATCGCAATTCACATTCAACCTTTGATATTTTCTTTTTTGCTGAATAACTATTTTTATATCTGCTTTATCGTTTGGGCTTATACACTCATCACTGCATTAAGCATCAATGCTTTACAAAAACATCCAGCGCAACGAGTCTTAGCAGGTTGTTTTGTGATGATTGGGTTAATTGGTTTATTGCTGTATTCAAATCCGTTGCCGAATTTGTTGCTGATTGCTTTGGCTTTCTTTCATTTGAAGGTCACATACAGTTTTGCGGTTGACCATTACGCTATAAGATAAAACTTCGGAAGTCTTTGAGACTTCCGAAGTTTGTTTTACTCAATCGCTTCTCTCAACTTCTTCGCCAACTTTCCAAATTGACTTGTATAACGAACATCATCTTTTCGTGGGCGAGGTAAATCCACTGGCATATCTAATTTAATTTTGCCGGGGCGTTGGGTTAGAACCAAAACTCTATCTGCTAAAAATAATGATTCATTGATTGAATGTGTCACCATGATGACTGTCTTTTGTTTGGCTTGCCATAAGTTTGATAACTCCGTCCACATGCGTTCACGGGTTAATGCATCTAGCGAGGCGAAGGGTTCGTCGAGTAAAAGAAGGTCGGGTTCATGAATCAAGCCGCGGGCAAGTCCGACGCGCTGTGCCATGCCACCGGATAAATCTCGTGGATATGAATCTTCAAAGCCAGTTAATCCCACCAAACGAATCATATCTAATGCTTTTTCGTGTGCATGGATATCATTTTCCAATTCAAGCGGAAGTTTGATGTTGTCTAACACGCTTCGCCACGGCATGAGGTTTGGTTGCTGAAACACCATGCCAATTTTTGGCGGATGACCAAACATAAAATTTACTTCACCTGATGTTGGCTTGATTAAGTTTGCAATGAGACGAAGCAACGTTGTTTTGCCCGAACCCGATGGACCGAGAAAACAAATAAATTCACGCTGATGAATATTGAATGAAATATTTTCAAGCGCGTGAATCTTATTATCGTTTTCATCAAAAACGACAGATAAATTTTTTACAGCAAGAGCAGGCTTAGGATTCATAATTTTATGTCGTTGCGAGGAGCCGCTGGTCGAGTAGTTGCGAAGGAACATATCGAGACCAAAGGCGACGAAGCAATCTCATGTTAATAGTTGGAGATTGCTTCGCCACAAACAACAAAAGCGTGGCTCGCAATGACATTACGGCACAAACTGATTCGTAAACGCTTTACTTAAATCAATTGGCTCAGGAATCAATTGCATTTTCACCAACAACTCATTCATATTTTCCCATGCTTGCGAATCAGAAAAACCGATTCGTTCCGCTTTCCAAAATTCAATCGAAGTCGTTAGCACTTGCATTTGAACATCTTTATCTTGGTCTTTCAAATTTTCTACAAACTTCAAACTGATTTGATACGCTTCATCAGGATTTGCAATCGTATCGGCAATGCCTTTTGCAAACGCACGCGCAAATGATTTAATCAATTCAGGATGATTAGCAATTGTGTTTTCACTCGTAATAATTCCGTTGGCAATCAATTGCACATAATCTGCCACGCGCAATTCATTTAATTCAAAACCTTGCGAGCGCAACACAATCGGTTCATTGGCAGTGTAAACCACCACCACATCACTTTGACCACTCGCAAAAGATTCGACTTGATTAAATCCAATTGCTTTGAAAGTCACTTCATTTGGATTCACTTCATCTGCAAACAACAACGCTTGTGCGCCAATATAATTTGCACCAAACAAACCTGGCACACCAATCGTATCTCCACGCAAATCTCGTGGTTCGTTTACATTTAATTCAGCCGCAGTGATAATTGAAATCGGAAATTGTTGATACCACGCAAACGCATACACCACTGGCACATCTTGCGCGCGCGCCAACAACACTTGCTCGCCCGAAGCCACTGCAAACGGCAACTCACCCGCACCCACTAATTTGACTCCATCGGTTTCAAACGAATAATCAAATTCGATTTCGATTCCTTCATCCGCAAAATAACCTTTATCCACTGCGACGTAAAATGGCGCGTATTGGATATTGGGGATGTAACCCATTGGCAATTTGATTTTTTGAATCTCGCCCGCTTCGTTCTTGACTTGGGAACTGGTGCAAGCAGTCAACAGAATCATTAATCCGAGCATGAGTGATGATATTTTTTTATACATAGAGTCTCCTATATTTTATTTATGTCGTTGCGAGGGCGATGCTTTTCGCCCGAAGCAATCTCCAACATAATCAAGGAGATTGCTTCGTCGGGAAGAACACCCTCCTCGCAATGACATTATTTTTGCCACTTCAAAAATCTTCTTTCTAATAATGTGACTATGCCATATAAAAGCAAAGCCAGCGCAATCAACATAAACACTGCCACAAACACCATAGACGTGTCATATTGAAAATCGCCAAGTTGTAATAAAAATCCTAAGCCGCGGTCAGCACTGACCAATTCCCCAACAATTGCACCAATGACTGAAAGCGTTGCGCCGATTCGTAATCCGCCGAGTAAAACGGGTAATGATGCGGGAATTTCAAGTTTGAGCAAAATTTGTAAACGATTGGCACGCAATGAATTCATCAAATCATATAAAGGGGATGAAACTGCACGAACGCCAACAATTGTGTTGATTAATACGGGGAAAAACACAATCAATGCACAAATCACAACTTTGGAAAGAATTCCATCTCCGAGCCAAATGACTAAAAGCGGAGCAATGGCTACGATGGGAATCGCTTGGCTGGCAACTAAATATGGCGACAATATTTTTTCAAGTGTTTTTGATTTTGCAAGCATGTATCCGATAATCGTTGCGAATAATGTCCCTGCTAATAGACCGAGCAAAACTTCAAAAAATGTAATGCTGGTGTGATAAAGCAAACTACCGTCATTTAATGATTTAAGAAAACGAGTCCATACATCAATTGGAGATGGCAAGATAAATTTTGGCAAGTTGCTGGCGCGGACAATTAACTCCCATATTGGGATGAATAATAAAATGGAGAGTAATCCGAGTAAGCGAGATAAAGATGTTTTCATAATTTTTTGTACTCCCTCTCCCAAAATGGGAGAGGGTTGGGGTGAGGTAAACAAAAAAGCCTCAAACAAAAATAATGTTCGAGGCGTAGAAACAGGCTGACGTTAAGTCTGAAGCGCTGTATCGTAAGAAAATAAAACCCGAAAACAGGAATCATTTTCGGGGATACATCAAATCAGACTCGTGAGAGTCTTGTTACCTTCTTCTATCCAGACTTTTACTGTCGGCTTTGGAATTACACCAAATCATGCTTTGGAGTTAGGAAGCTTGCTTCCGTAATTTGCAAGAGCAAGCTCTTGTACTCCATATGCTCGTGGGCTGTACCACCGATCGGGAATTGCACCCTGCCCCGAAGGTTATTATTTAATTGTGGGTATTATAACGCAGTTCGTAAACGTGCCATGGCATACACATCTACAAACACGCCATCACGATATGCAAATCGATGATGTGTGCCTTCGGTGACGAAACCAAATTTTTTATAAAGATGAATTGCGGCTTCGTTATCAGTATAGACTTCAAGTTCAAGGCGTGAAAGATTTAACCATTTATCGGCGAAGTCAAGCATGGCTTGCATCAGTGCTGAGCCAACGCCTTTGCCATGCCAATCGTCGCGGACTCCCATGCCTATTTGACCGACATGCCTGCGGCGTGGATTATGTGGAAAGGTATGTAAGCCTAATTGCCCAACTGCTTCATCATTTACAAACGCAATCAAATTATATGTGCCATCTGGTGGTTGAGAAAGACCCTTACGCCAATTTTCTGTAGATGGGAATGGCAGTTGAAGTGTGCCATAAATGACTTTTGGCGATTCAAATATTTTCTTCAACGCTTCTGCGTCAGAAGGTTCGGCGCGACGGATTTTGATTTCGGGGTTGGACATGGTTATCTCCAAATTTGTAAGGGCAGGGTTTCCCTGCCCAATTCTTTATTGGGCGCGAAGACCGCGCCCCTACGGTCATTTCAATTGCGCTTTGATTTTTTCAGCAGTATCTTTATAACCTGCTAATTTCTCTTTTTCTTTTTGCACCAACGCCGCTGGAGCTTTGTTGGCAAAATCACCATTCAATAAATTTTCCAAACGTGTAATATGGCTTTCCGCTTCTTTAAGTTCTTTTTCAAGGCGTGCTTTTTCATTGGCTAAATCTACCATGCCTGCTAACGGCAAATAAATTTCAATAGAGCCAACCACAAGTGCGGCGGAGTCTTCTGGTTTGTCTTTAAGTGTCTTGTGAATAGTGAATTGTGAATTGTCTAAGCCTGAAAGAGATGCTATTACAGAAACTTGATTCGTGAGCAAATCTAACTTATCACCTGCTGAAATTGTGGCAGAAAGTTTTTTAGATGGAGCAATTCCTTTTTCAGCACGCAGGTTACGAATGGAGCGCACGATTTCTTGAATCAATTCAAAATCCGCAATGGATTTTGCTTCCCAAGATTCTTCTTCAGTCGGTTCTGGGAATTTGGCAGCAATCAATGCAGTGGCCCAATCTTTCGAGAGATTGGAGATTGGAGATTCTCTTAATGCACTATGCAAATGTCCCCAAATTTCCTCTGTTACAAAAGGAGTAAAGGGGTGCAACAATCTTAAACAAGAATCAAAAACACTCGCCAAATTTTCTACGGTCTGCCGTCTACGGTCTGCCGTCTTCAATTGCTCTTTTGCAATCTCTACATACCAATCGGCAAAGTCTGACCAAATGAATTCATAAATCTCTCCGCCAGCCTGACCATATTGGAAGTTTTGGAATTGACGTTCCACATTGCGAATTAATTTATTTAATTTTGCATTTATCCACAAATCAGCAAGCGTCAAATTCTGACTGCTGACCGCTGACTGCCGACTGTTACTTGCGGTCTGTGGTCTGTCGTCTGCGGTCAAACTATCAATCGCACTAATCACAAACTTACCAATATTCCAAATCTTATTGGCAAAGTTACGATTCGCTTCCACTTTCTTAACGCCCACGTTAGTATCATTTCCAGGTGTAGAACCAACTAGAAGCGTGAAGCGAAGCGCATCTGTGCCGAATTCATCCATCACGATTAATGGGTCAATCACATTGCCCGTAGTCTTAGACATTTTCCTTCCCTGCTCATCACGCACAAGCCCGTGCAAATACACAGTGTGAAATGGTGCTTCGCCAGTAAATTCAAGCCCCATCATAATCATGCGTGCCACCCAGAAAAATAAAATATCGTAACCAGTTTCCATGTAAGAAGTTGGGTAAAAATATTTTAAGTCGGGTGTTTGTTGGGGCCAGCCCAAAGTTGAAAA
>JAEURH010000091.1 GCA_016789365.1 Anaerolineales bacterium | reverse complement strand
CAGACCTTGTTTCCCGTCATTTGCCCCAGGGCGATACTGTTCGCCTCTTTCTTTGACCTGTGGGTTGTTTCTATCTAACTTGAGAAATTCTACTAGCCTGATAAATTCTTCGTCGTAATTTGTAAGCAAATCTTCATAGCGTGAGATTAAGACATTTTTTTCGTTCATCCACTTTTCCCAAATATAAACATATTCCATCATAAAGTTTACACAATCATCAAACTCTAAAAGATGGGAAAAAGCGTTCGGTCTGCCTTTTGCCAAAGCGCGTTGACCATAATCATACGCCGAGAGCATCGCATCGCGTGGGTCACGATAAATGTAGATGGGGAGAAGCAAGCCGAGGCTAGTTAAGAAGCGTGAAGGGGTCGTCGGGCTGGAATGGGCTTTAATCACAAAGGTATTTCCAAGCAAGGCAGGTATCGTCACCATTGCCAATCTTCTAGCAGACAATACGCCAATGTTGCAATTGACTTCGGTGAGAATATTTTGTAATTTATATTTTTCACGAATCACACGCGCATCAGCCGCGCCATTCGTCATCATTAAATCATTAATTAAATTATAGTGCCAACCCGAACCTGCGCGCGGCATTCCAACGGAAAGGACAATCATACATTTTCCTTAAATAAATTTGTAGATAACCCCACCATAATACCTGAAACCAACCAGATGTTTGGTGTAGCAAATGAATCTTGTGTGGCATTATAAAAGGTGATTGCCAGCCATGCAAACACACCTGCGATTGTTGCAAAACGAGACCATATTTGATTTTGTTTGAGCAATGAAAGCGCATCACCTAAAATATGAAAGTGAAATGCAAGAAATAAAAAGAAGCCAATCAAGCCTGTTTCTGCTAGCAAACGAATATAAAAATTTTTCGGGTTCGGATACAAACGACTTTCTGGGCTCAATTGCCGCGCAATTTCGGGCAATGAAGTTAATGACCAATCTGGCAAGTTTTGATACATTGTAAATCCGCTTGCGCCTAAACCAACGCCTGTGATTGGGTAATTTTCAAACACACCATACCCTGCTGATGAATACGCCCCACGTGACCCTGCGTTGATTTGCACAATAAACTCATCTAAGGTTTCAGCATCTGCTTGCCACAAATTGCTGAAAATCTCGCGTTGACTTAAAAATGCAAATGCTCCAAATAATGAGGCAAAGACAACTGCAATAATTCCAAACCGAAATACTATATCTATAATTTTTTTACGAAAACCACTGATAAACCAATGCCACACAGATTTAATTACATCACGACCTAAAAATAAAAATGTTAATCCCGCCGATGCGACAATGGTTAATAATCCGCCGCGCGAGAAAGTTCCTAATGCAACGATGAAAGATAAAACTAGTAAAACGGGTTCAAGCCATTTATATTTTGTGATGTGATAATTGGTTAATATCGAGGCAAATAAAAACGGAATGAACATTGTCGCCAATTGACCTGCCAACCAAGCAGGCTCATACGCCAAACCTGAAATACGATTCGTTCTGACTAATTCACGCATGGAGAAAGATAACTGCAATTTTGTAATGGTTTCTCTATCAAAAATATCAGTATAAAAAGTGACTGCTTGTAACCCGCTCCATGCAATGGTGATGATTAAGCCAGCAAAAATCCATTTGACTGTGAATTTCAAATCTTCTTCATTTTTATTCATCCATATTGCACTGATAAAAAAAGCAATGCCGATGAATAATGTTGCTAATGCACGAATGACACGACCATCATACGTTTGTCCGCGCAGTGGAATGGGATTAATCAACGCGCCGATTGTTGCAGAAACAATCACAAACAAAATAAAAATACCCAAAGCAACCATAGCGTTTGGGATTTGTAATTTAATTTCTTTTTTCCAAAACTGAAAAAACAAAAGTGGAAATAAAAATACCAACGGCAACAACGCAAGCGGACGAACCAATGTGCTTTCGCCTAAAAACGGAAACCAACGAAAACTGGTGATGGGAAGCGTGAGCATAGTCAATGCCCAGAAAAATTTAGAGAGATTCTGAATGGAAAAAAAAGTTTTTTTCATAAATGAGTTATCCGCAGATTACACAGATTACGCCGATTATTTTCAATCTGTGTAATCTGCGAAATCTGCGGATTTATTTCGTTTTGGGTTTGATAAACAAAATCACAAAAACCGCCAGCAAAAGAAAACTGCTTGAGCCTGCTAATAAAAATGAACTTAACGGAATACTTCTCTCAATCGGCAAATCATCCGATTGAGTCACTTCCAACCGAACAAATTCATTAATATTTCCAGCCTTAATTTCTGCTTTTACTTTTTCAACAAATTCATTTGCCCACAAAGAAGCCAAAATTGAAGCGACCTCTGGGTTTTTATCATCTGCATAAAAATGCCAGCCTGCTTCCATGGGTTGTGCAAGATGTAATTTTTCATCACGCAATTGATTCATAGAGAAATGAAGTTCTTCTGCTGAAAAAATCAATAATTCACTCAACACTTCATCAGACCAAGCAATTTCAATCATCTTGCGCGTTTCACGTTCAAGATAATAAAAATACTGACGGTCATTATCCGTTGGAAATGCTTCTTCTAAATTGAAATCTACATTTACTGTTGCACGCGCGCGATAGGGCGGTGGATTTACATAATAAACAGCCGCGCCGATTAATCCGCCAATCATTGCACTTAATACCCAAAATCGCCAAGCGCGAAGCAAGCGGATTAAGTCATCAAGAGAGGGAGAGGAAAAAATAAAATTCATAAATAATTACCAATTACTTTTTTATCCGCCATTTCCATAGCGGACCAATTACTTTGCGTAAATAATATTTTGCCACAATTGGCGCAAAAAAACTGCCACCATCACGATAATGCACCCGCAACATCTCATCCCAGCCGCGCATGTCATTTACATTTGTTTTGCTCGAAGTATGAATGCGAAAATTTGCCCAAACTTTTCCTTGTAAATATTTTATTTCGGCTTGCTTAGCAATGCGCGTCCACAAATCATAATCCATTGCAAAATAAAATGATGGGTCTAATTCACTCCAATATTTTTTTCTAAAAAACATTGTCTGTTGCGGAATATGCACAAAGCCTTCGCGCAATAATTTGTAATTTGTTTGCTTGGCGTTAAATTTTCCAATCACGTTATCATGCTCATCAATAAAATTACAATCAGCATACACCATCGCTACATTTGGATTTTCGATTAAATACAATACCGCTTCACCCACTGCTTTTGGATTATATGTATCGTCTGAATTAATCCACGCGAAGATGTCGCCTGTGGCTTTTGCAAACCCTTTGTTAATCGCCTCAGTCTGACCTTTATCTGGTTCGCTGACCCAATGCTTTATCTTATCTTGATATTTTTTGATGACATCCACGCTACCATCTGTCGAGCCACCATCTATAACGATGTATTCAATGTATGGGTAATCTTGCATCAAGACAGATTGAATCGTCTTTTCCAGAAATTCTGCTTGATTGAAAGATGGCGTTACGATAGAAACAAGAGGAAGTTTAGGAGGTTTCATAATAGAGCAGTAATCAGTTTTCAGCGAACAGTAATCAGTTACCAATCTTGTTCTGAATAAAAATGATGTGAAACATCTTCTGTAATGTTGCGGATTCTGGTAATTTCTTCAGGCGTGAGGATTTTTTTCCAATTATCTAAATTGGCGCGGCTGTCTAAGTTTACTGAATGGGTTTTGTTTTTAGAAAGTTTATTTGGGTTTTCTGAACTACTAGAGTTAATAATTTTTGTTTTTACTTTTTCTGTAAAATCTAAACCTAGTTTTTGATATAAATTTTGAAAACCTGTAACAGGGTCAAGCGAAAGGTCCTCGTGGCGCACAAGGTTGAAGCGCGGGAACAGGCTTGAGGTCAAATGAACGAAGCGGTAAATGAATTTCCAGAGCAATGCACCTTGAGTCACGATGTCATTTTTATCAACGCTTTGCATGGCATGTCTATCTTTTTCGAGATGGTCGCGCATTAATAACGGTTGATTTAATAAATTATCAAAATCAAAATTCCAACCTAATCTTTTGAGACTACTTGTAAACCCAGCGGGGTGACGAAGTGTGATAACAACCTGACAATTTAATTTTTCTGCAAACCAAGCGGACGAAAATAATGCAAATGGGTCTTTGATTAAGGCACGTTGCCCTTCAAGATTTGCTTTTGAAAAAATGCGAAAGTCTCGCCCCATGCGTAAAAAATCTTTGATTGAACGCAAAGATTTTATTTCAAGCCAAAGGTGATATTGAAAATTTAATAACTCTTGAAAAGCAGGTAAATATTCGATTTCATTTTCTTTGTTGATGTAGGTGTACCAATATTTCACTGGCACGCGAAACACGCCAGTGCGATGCAATAGATTCAACGGCTCGCTGATGTAAGCGACATCTTCATTTGCTGAAAGCATTTTGCCAACCCATGTTGTGCCACTACGGTGCGAGCCAGTTACGAGGATGGGGTTATTCATTATTTACTCAGCAATTCTATAATATCTTGACCTTTTGCGCTAAATGCCCGAATTGAGTTGATGTCATAATAATTCGCCGCACATACGTTTACCCAATGGTTAGGGTTATCATCTATTTCTTTTATGCCATATACGCCAGAAAAACCAACAATGGCTATATCGGTTTCTCCTTGTGTGGCATGGCGGCGAATGTAGGCATTGCGTAAGTCCCATAAATAGGCGCGTTCGCTGTATTCAGGGATTTGGTGTTGAATTACATTGAGAGCGGTTCGCAAAGGATAAACAATGGAAACGAGGGCGAATACAATTAAAGAGATTCCAATTCCTAATTGGCGGTTTATGACTAATGCGGGTAGCCATAGTCCGAATAAAATACCTTCTATCATAAAAGTTATGATTAGTAATAAGCGTGCTAGAAACCTCATTCGTTCTACTGGGTAGCCTTGACCAAATACGCTGGGCGAAAAACCTGCCGAAATGAGTATCCAAGTTATCAATGGAATTAGGATTAGCAAAAGTGGGATGTGCTTTGATAAGTTTGGAATTGTATTTTCAGTGACTTGTTTTAATGACCATATTAACAAAAAGGGGATTAAGAATGATATGAACAAAGGCAACGGAACTGTTCGTAAACTATCTTGAGTGAAGGCTATAGCATAAGAAAAAGATGTTATTAGAATTTGGAAGATGCTCTGCGATTTTTCATTGGCTACATTTGTAATGGCAGGCGAAAATAGCATAAACAGAAACCCCAAAAAAACGCCTATAAACATTGAAAGCGTAAGTGCCAAATAGATTTTTCTTGTTGGGGATGTATTCCATAACCAAAGTGGAACGAACAAAACAGATAAAGCCGTTAGTAAGGTTGTGGTGGGAGGTTCTGAAAACCCAGAGATTATCAATGCGCACAACATGATGAAAGCATAAATAAATATTGAATGTATTCGCAACATGCGTGCTTGCCGTATAACAAAAGCAAATAACAATGAGCCAAACGCTAATGGCGCAAAATGGGTCATCATAGAAGAACGCCAATAAACGGTTTGAAACAAATTTGGTGCGAGTAATAAACTGAAATAGGCAAGTGCCATGCCTAAAAAGTAGTCAACAGAGATATGCCAGTTGATGTTAAGTAGTTTTCGGGTTTCTGAAACACTCCAGCATAAACCAGTGGTATAAAAAACAATCATCAAAACGGTTGTAATGGGAATGCTGTTTTCCCCAAGCAATTCACTAAACCCAACAAAAGTGATATTTGAATAACGGCTGGCGGCACGCCATGCACCATCTGAATAACGCTCAATGACCGCTTGTACTGTAGAAGAACGAGTAACGCGTACTGCTTCACAATAATCATCCGCTAAATAATATGAATATGTTCCAAGTTTCATATACATTGCTATAGCAAAAAGAAATGAAGCAATGCTTATCGAAACAAGGATTTTATAAAAGGATTGGCTATTTAGTTGCATTCAAAATCCTTCTTGTTTGGTTCATCAGCGTATGTCATAAATCACATACCCATCGCCTTCAGAGAAGATAGGATAGGTTTCTAGTTTTTCTTTTAATAATGGCTGACGATTCAAATCATTGAAATCCGTCACGAGGAATAAATCTTTTTTGGAGATAATTGCATTAAATCTTTCTTCAAAATCATTTTTACCAGTACGTTGGGTGCTGTAGAGAATATCACCATACGAAGGCATATCGGTAATGCTCCGCCAGCCAAAATAAGCGATGCGCGAGCCGTAATCTTGCGTTAAGCCTGCCACATTATACCCGTCTATGATTTGTGAAATTTCCTGCCACATTTTTTCTTCGGGGCGGTAGTCCACAGCGTTTAATATGTTGCGGGTGTTCCATGTTATGGCGAGTAAACCGAGAAGAAGAAAGAAGAAAGAGGAAAGACGTAAAAAGTTTGTTGATGTTAATTCGGAAAGTTTTGCAAAAAGAAAACTTGCTAATGATGCAATAGATAATGCGGCAATTGGAATTAATGGCAATGAGTAATAATCATGAGTCGAAATGTGGAAGTTAAAATAAATGCCGAAAGTCAAGTACCCAAGCCACAGGCTAAGAATGAAGCGGCGTTTTTTATCATCATAAAAAAATAATCCAAGTAATGCAATCATCAAAACGAATCCGCCCATCACAAGGTTGAGCATATTGAGCCAGCCTACATAATAAGATGGACTCAAAAATAAAGTTGGGATGAAGCGCCCGCCAAATTGTTGACCAAGATAATCGGTGAAGAAAATTCCATAGATGAGATATGCCGCGCCTGGAATGATTCCTAAAATTGACATGACATATAGTTGTGGATTTTTTAACGCTTCTTTTATTGACTTATGGCTGGTGACTGCACCCAAGCCGCCGCTTATCACGAAAAATGCAGCAACAAATTTTATAAAAATTGCAAAGCCACCAAATAACCCTGCAATGATTGCATATTGATATGTTTGTTTTTCAGACCATTCATAAACCGCCCATAAAAAAATGATGATGAGCATGGTCATTAATGGGTCGGGTTGGAAACTACGACTGGCGATGATGGCGTACTGAAGAAAAACATAAAACGCGGTTGATGCAATTGCGCCATCTATATTTGTTAACTTGCGGGCGAGTAAAAATAAAAATATTGCGCCAATCATCCAAAACATAGATGAATAAATGCGAGCAATCCAAACTTTTTCACCTGTGAATTGATATGTGAATGCGACGACTCGTTCAAAAAATTCTGGCTCAACCGATGCACGAAATTGCCATTGTTGCACGGCAAAACTTTTATATTCTGTGGCGACATCCATGCGAGTTGAGTAATACATGCCACGCGCTTTAATCGCGGATAATAGTTGGCGCGTGGAATGAAAATCGAGCGGCAAATCGGTTAAGTCGTAGAAGCGGATTCCGATGCCGAGGATGAAAATAATGAATAAAGCGATTGTGTGTGAGGTGCGTGTGGAGAAAAAAGTTTTTTCTTGCATGAGGAAGGCAATTGTAATGCAAGTTACTTTTGTGTATGTTTTTCTTCTCTTTTTCTTAGAATTATGTTTCTAATTTTTTCTAACCCGAAAATATTCAATATACTCGAAACAAAAATATTCATTCTTGATAATGCCGTTGGTGGGTGAATGGTCAAAGCTTGAAACCAAGCGGATAATGCTTTGGCTGGCAAGCCACCATCTAATAAATATCTTGCATTGACTCGGTATGCGGAGGCGATGGCGCGTTTTTTGACTTTTTCAAAAATTGGATTAAGTTTTTCATCTTGCTTGACAAAGTCTAAAATCCGAAAGGCTTCTGCCCCAAACTCTGCGGCTTTGGCACGATTCTTTGCTTCTGCATGATACCTCGCGGCTGACCATGTTTGATTCACATGTAACATTTTTCCATGTTGAGCGAGTTCAATCCAAAGTAAATGGTCGAGTAGAAAGTGAAAATCTAAATTAAGTCCTTTTGTTTTTTGTAAAGCGGATTTTCTAAAAAATACGGCAGGCTGACCGATAATTTGAAAGCAAATCAAATCTTCAAGTGAAAGTTGTTTGTAATTCAATGAGTTGAAAGTTTTGCCATTTTCATCTACTGCCAGCATGTTTCCATAAATTAAAACGGCATCTGGATTTTCTTCAAAAGTTTTTACAACCTGACTAATTGTGTTTGGCAAATAATAATCATCCGAATTGAGCCAGGCGATAATTTCTCCGTTTGCTTTTGCAAAACCTTTGTTAATCGCCTCGGCTTGACCTTTGTCTTTTTCTGAAACCCAATATGTAAATTTATCTTGATATTTTTTTATGATGTCCACACTGCCATCATTTGAACCACCGTCAATGACGATGTATTCGATGTTCGGGTAATCTTGTGTTAAAACAGATTGAATCGTTTGCCCAAGGTATTTGGCTTGGTTATAAGAAGGGGTGATGATGGAAATAAGTGTCATTCAAAAATATGAGATTGCTTCGCCTGTAGTCTCGATACGTTGCTTCGCAACTACTCGACCAACGGCTCGCAATGACATGATTATTTTCTTAAATCATACAACACATACCCATCGCCTTCCATGACAATGGGATATGAATCTAAAATCTTTTTCAAATCAGGTTGTTTTTCTAATTGACCAAACGCAGTGACTAAAAAATAATCCATGCCAGCGGTGATGTCGTCAAACTTTGCGGCGTTGTCTTTATCAGGGTTGCGGGTTGCGCTGAGTTCAGTGGCAAGGGGCCATAGATTCACTTTGCGCCAGCCGTACATCATCAAGCGGTAGCCATAATCTTGAGTCAATGCAATCACTTTTGCGTTCGATGGAATTACTTCGCCCACACTGCTCCAATAAGCAGGTTCGTGACGAAAACTTTCTGCCATCAAAACTGACCGTGAGACATACGATTGAAACCCGATAATGGCTACGATTAATGCAATAAAACTTGTACGAGTAATTGTATTTTGATTTGTTACAAACTCAACTAAAGGGTTCAATATAATAGCCAAGCCCAATGCAATAATTGGAATCAATTGAATATGATAATAACTATGGGTGTACATTTGAAATGGCAAAGTTAAACCGTAAAGCAAATATCCAATCCACAAACTGATTAATAACCATCTCATTCTTGGCGGAGCAATCAATGCACCTGCAATGCTGAGGAATAAAATCGTCTGCCCAAATAAAATGCCTAGAAATGCTAACCATTTGGTATAAAAATCTGTGCTGGTGATTAGGTTGATTAAAGCCACTGTCCAAGAGAAGAAATATTCTGTCGAACGACCTTGATTAAGTAGAACATAATAAAGCAAGGCTGGCAATACCATAATCACAGCCATTATCCACACTTGTTTTGATTTATAAAAATCTTTTCCAAGCGTAAATAAAACTAAAGCAATTGCAGATGCACCAACAAAAAAGGCAATGACAATTTTTACAAAGGTTGCAAAGCCAAGAAAGATTCCTGCAAAGATTGCGAATTTCCATTCTGACCTCACCCCCAACCCCTCTCCTACGAGGAGAGGGGAGTGAGATTCACTCCACCGATAAAGAAAATAAATTCCGATGACAAAGGATGAAGTCATTAAAGGGTCTGGTTGAAAACTACGACTGGCTTGCACAGAGAATGGCAAAACCAAATAAAAAGATAATGCAATCAATGCTGACCACGGCGAGACAACTCGTTTCATTAAGCCAAATAAAGCGATACCTGCAATTAACCAAAATATCGTTAACCAGATTCTAGCAACAGCAATATTTTCTCCGCCTGTTATCAAATAACTATATGCAACGATTGATTCAATCACGGGTGGTTCATATTTCCCAACAGAATCGGCAAATGATTTTGAAAGAATTTTTTGTTCATCCGTTGCAGATGGTAAAACGGAATAATAAATTTGACGTGCTACCAATGAGTTACGAAGTTGACGTGATGGTTGAAAATCTAATGGTTCATCGGTGATGTCAATGAGGCGTAAGAGTCCACCTAAAGATAGAAGAAGGATGAGGGTCAAGAACCAAGTTGAAAGTCGAGAGAGAAGCGGGGTTTTCATCAGAATAAAGAATTGTAGTCCACTTTCGGGAAGACCGTTAACTTTCCGCCCACAGTCGCATCTAAAATTTCACGATTATTTTTTTGAAAAAAATCGCGTGCCATGATGTAACCAATTTCAGATGTATCTAAATCGGGCAGTTGCCACTTTGTGCCTTTGCCAAAATAATTTGGAAGAAAATGATTCGGGTCATCGCCTTGTGATGTGACCGTTTTGTTCGCTTCACCCTTTGACGTGAAGTTGTGATCTACACCGATTAAGATGACTTGGCTGATGCCCATGTGATAAGCAAGTTGAAGCGCGACAGTTGTAACGGTTGCACCCTCCCACACGCGACCTGTAACATTTGATGAAATTTTTTTTCCTGTGTAACTTGTGTAAAGAAAAGTTGGAATGTTTGAAAGTTGTAAAGTTTGAGAAAAAAAATGATGTGAACGCCATGATAAAAATTTTGGCATGGATAAATTGAGAATGTCTTGATGAAATTGTTCGATGACAAGATTATTGATGGAAACAAAATATGTGGTTTCAAATCCCATTTCGGGAAAAGCAATGTAAATACGATTCATACCAAACGTGATTTCATTTTTTAATTTTGTTAAATCCGTTTGTTTGAGCGAGGGTCCATTACCAATGATGAAAGCGCGTTTACCTTTGTGAATATCTTTGAGTTGATTTAATCGTTTGATGCTTTCACGTCGCCATGGGTGTAAATATGCACTGGGTAATTCGGGGATGCGGTGAATTGCGTCGTTGGTTTGGCGGGCGAACTCCCAAACAGGTGAGGGGATAATTTTTTTGAGGGTTTGTTTCATGGGTATATTGTATCAATCGCCGAGGACGGCGATTGAAGCAAACTAAGATTCTTTGAAAAAATATTTCTTAAGTGGAATCACGTTGAATAAAATCAAAACATCAAACGCTAAAGATAATAGATAAAGAAATTCAGGGTAGCCCGTGAAAGTTAGACCGATATTCACAAGCGTAATGATGATGAGCGTGAAGTATATCCATTTTTCCCTTTGTTCAAGCAATTTGGCACAAGCCAATAACACTAACACATTAATCAAAAAGAAAAACGCGACCAAAGCGGCGGAAACAGTGTTCCCTACTATGACCATTTCATAAACAAATAAAATGCCAATCACTATCCACACAATGGCGTTGATTGTAAAAAGCAACCGCGCATATTTTTTTCTTTGGGTGATATATTCTTGTGAGCGTTTTTTGGATGTTTTCATTCTGTACTTAATCTCGCCGTTGCACCGCCATCCACAATCATGGCTTGACCTGTCATAAAAGAGGATTGCTCATTATCTGCTAAAAAATAAATTGCTTTTGCAATTTCTTCTGGTGTGCCAACTTTTCCATTCACAGTTTTCTTCGCTAAATTATCCAATCGCTCTTGCATATTGCCACTGCCAACATGCCCTCTGCTTAATCCAGCACGCAACATGGGCGTATCCACTGCGCCGGGCAAAATGGCGTTGACACGAATATTGTCAGGAGCAAATTCAATTGCCATCGCGCGAGTCAATGCCAGCAATCCGCCTTTGGACGCGGCATACGCGGCGATATTGGCGGACGTTTGCACTGCATGAACAGATGAGACATTTACAATTGCGCCTCCATTTCCAGATTTGAGAAGCGGATATGCCAATTTGACAGATATAAACACCGAACGCAGATTTGCCGCCATCACTGCATCCCATTCTTCAACAGTCGTTTCAATTAATGGTTTGGCTACTTGTAAAGCGGCATTATTTACTAACGCATCTAACGACTTTGTGAAACCTTTTGCCTTTTCAAAAATGGTTTCCATATCTTCTGGGCGGGCAATGTCAGATTGAATGAATAATCCGTTTTCAGGAAAATGATTGCCGAAATTATTTCTATCCACGCCAATTACTTGCCAGCCATGCGAAGAAAATAAATTTACGGTTGCACGTCCAATACCGCCAGCCGCGCCAGTGATGAGAATCGTTTTATTTGTCATATTTTATTCCCAAACCTTCAACCAAATTCTTAATCGTATTCCAATGCACACGCTCCCATGCGGCAGGACTAGAGTTGGAATTATGTGGTGCCAACATGACATTATCCATTTTCAACAAAGGACTATCTTTCGGAAGTGGTTCATATTCAAAGACATCAAGAGCCGCGCCTCCGATTTGCTTCGAGTTGAGTGCTGAAATCAAATCTTTTTCTTTAACGATAGGTCCACGAGCGGTGTTGATTAAGACAGCAGTCTTTTTCATTAAAGCAAACGTATCAGAATTCATTAGATGATGCGATGTCGAATTAAGGTCGCAGTTGATTGAAACAAAATCGGAATTCGATAAAAGATATTCGATATTCGTCATTTCAATTCCAGTTTCAGAAAGAAAGACATGGTCAATATCAATAATATCTGTGCCTAAAACTTTCATACCGAAAGCCTTAGCACGACGAGCAACTGCTTTGCCAATATTGCCAACACCAATAATTCCTAACGTACATTCGCTTAATGTTTTGCCTGATATTTTTTTCCACTTTCCATTTTTCATCTCTTTATCCATCCACGGAGTTCTTCTTGCAAAAGCGAGCATGTAACTAAGTACAGTATCTGCAACTGGCGTGGTGAAAGCATTTTGTGTACGACATAATTTGACATTAAATTTTTCACATGCATTTGCGTCAATTGAGTCAACACCTGTGCCCCATTTTGAAATCACTTTCAAACGTGGAGAACAGGCTTGTATTACTTTGGCTGTATATCTATCATCACCACAAATCGTGCCGTCAAATTGACCAGCATACTTTAACAAATCTTCTTCTTCCATTCTTTCTTGCACATCTGGCACAATTAATTCAATTCCATATTTTGCAAATTCAGGTTTGAATCTATCTAAAAATGGAATCATGTAAGGGGCGGTCATTAATACAGTTGGCATTCTTATTCGCAAACTTTCTTTTGAATAAAATCTATTACTTCTTGATTAAGAGTTTCTTGTTCTATAAAATTTCTCATAACGGCGCATGTTTGTAAACTTAATTGTCTATTTAATGCAACCAATTTCAAAGTTGAACGCATTTTTTCAACGTCACCTTGCACAGCATAAGCTTGTAGAAAAGGCATCCACTCCAAAGCATCTTCGGGATAATTTCCTTTATCAAGTGCTTCTTTTAACAAAATAGGAATTTGCTCCCACCCGCCACGCTGGCGAGCCAAATCTGCTTTTTGATAATAATAGCACCAACCATGTTCGGGTTCTTCACCAAATACATAACTCGGCACAGGCGGAGATTCTGTTTCCGCGACAAGCACATTTTCAAGTTTAGAATGAGGCGCAATCAAAACCAATCTATCTGCGTCGTTTGGCGATAATTCAGGCGCATCACCATTGATAAGTCTCACGCATCCATTTGGGCTGGATTGAATCATCACCAACACATTTCCAAAATCACGTTCTAAATAATTTCCACGTCGCAATGGTGTTTCTGTGCCTCCATCGGTCGTGATTTGATTGATAACATCACGCGTTAACACGGCGGCTGGTAATTTAATTTCAACGAGATTCGCATTTTGCTTTTCAGGATAATAAATAAAATTTGCAGGACCCCAAATAAAATAATCTTCACTCAAACCCGATTGCGAATAAGACGCAATTAAAGTAACGCCTTCTTTTATCATTGGTGCACGCCACGAAACTTGCCACCAAAAATTTCGTGTTGCCGCAGTTTCATTTACATAACGCATGGTATTGCCAAAATGTGTAAGAATTGCAATCGCAACAAATAAACTCAACACAGTTTTTTGAATATTACGTTGAGAAATATTTTCAAACAACAACACCAATAACATCACCGCACCAACTGATGCAATTAAAGAATAACGTGAATAATCAGGCAAAGTGACATGACGATTTACAAGAATCACGGGGATTAATCCACCTGCAATACTCAATAACGCGATAATTAAAGTTTCGCGCTTCACCTCTGACTTGTTACTTGTTTCTGCTTCGGATTCATTTTCTCCTCCCCAGTGGATGATGAACCACAACATTGCAATGGCTAATATTGCCAACGCAATGGCGTTCATCATATCTTTCAAGCGCATTGGAAATGCAAGTTGATACATTGGCAAATTCCATGCAACTAAAGTAACTGTGAAAAAATCTTGAATTAAATAATTCAGCCACCATAAAATAGTGATGGGATTTGAAATCGCTTGTGAAATTTGTAAACCAATATCTGTTGCCTGACGTTCTGACTCAAAGAAGAACAAACGCCAAATCAAGAACCCACCTGCGATAAGCAAGAATGGCAAACTTGTTTTTACAAAATTAATTACTTTTACGCGAAGGTTTTCAGATTGGGTTCTCCACGCCAAAACAAAAATACAGGCAAAACGAAATACTTCAATGCCAATGAAATATTCCATTTGACTTAAATATCCCCAGCCTGTAATAACCGAAGCAAGAATTAACAAAATTCTATTTGTGCTTTCATTTGTCAAAATAGATTTAACAGTCAGTGCTACTGAAAGCAATGCGAGAAATAAACCTAATATATGAGATTGATAATCAATTGCATTAGGCTGTGATAAAAAGCCTGGGTAAATTGTAAAAAGCAAACCAACGCCTAATCCAAAGAAATTTCTTTTGTCCCATAGCATTCGTATTGTCCAAAATAGACATACGCCACCCAGAAAACGGAATAAAAATGCCGTAATGTGATAGGGCAATACATTGAATCCAAATAATGAGAACAATGGAATCATGGCATAAGCCCGCCCGGGTCGGTCAATGGCAAAAATTTCGTGAAAGAAACTCGGGTCTTTAACCTGCATATCGTACATCAAATACCAATCGTCGTTGAGATACCCCAAATCTTTGACCAAAGGCAAATAGGCTATGACTGAAATCAAGAGAATCAGAAGAACGCCTAGCCGAAATTCCCCAAGTTTTTTTTTAAGACTTTGCATTTTTTCTTCTCCTCAAAAAATCTGTGATTTCAAAATCAATTTC
>JAEURH010000090.1 GCA_016789365.1 Anaerolineales bacterium | reverse complement strand
ACGCCATTCAATTCAATTTCAACTTGTGCGCGTGCATACGCAATTGCATCACGTGCAGTACCAATCACTTGCGGTGTTGAACGCATTGAGTATGCATCTTGCACTTTTGTTTTCATTTTTCCAGTTGCTAAATCTGAACCTTCAATTATTTTCGCAATATTTTTTGCAGATGCAATTGCGCCTTTGAATCCGCGTAACTCATGTAATTTTGTATTGTACGGTTTCATATTTCCAAGCAACGCTTCAATTGACATCGCCGCCGCAATCTCGGCTTGTTTCAAAAATCTTTCCATATCAAAAATATGTAAAGCAGACATAGCAGTTAAGACATTTGAGCCGTTGATTGCCGCCAAACCGTCTCTTGCTTGCAAACCTGGAACTTGAATCCCAGCACGCTTCATGGCTTCCGCCCCGCTGAGTCGCTGACCTTCAAAAAACGCTTCCCCTTCGCCCATCAATAACAACATGGCTTGTGCCATCGGAGCAAGGTCACCGCTTGCGCCCACAGAACCTTTTGTGGATACAACAGGTGTAACACCTTTGTTTAACATTTCTACAAGTGTAAGTGTAATTTCAGGTCTGCAACCAGAATTCCCGTGTGCATGAACGTTGATGCGTCCAGTCAATGCTCCACGCACATATTCAATTGGCAGAGGTTCACCAATGCCAGCGGCGTGGTTGTAAATCAAATATTTTTGAAATTCTTTTACTTGCTCATCATTGAGCATGGTTTCTGAAAATTCCCCAATGCCTGTGTTCGTACCATACATAATTTCTTTGTTTGCCAATTTTTCTTCTAACATGGCACGGCAAATTTTGATTCGTTCCAATGCTTGTTTATCAAGTTCTACTTTTTCATTATCGCGTGCAATTGCAACCAGTTTTTCTACTGTCAGGTCTGAGCCGTTGAGGGTGATGGTCATTTGTTTCTCCTATTTTTGGATTTGCTTTATTGTACGTCAAAAAAAATGAGGCATAAAGCATCTATTTTTATTGATTCCAAAAACTCGTTAGTGACATCCATGTTTTATGTTTAACTTTCCATGCAATCACTTTTTGAAATTCACTATTCCAATCTCCAACAAGCAAATTGAGAGTTTCATTTTCACTTAATGGAAAATTATGTCTGGAATAACTAATAATGCTTTGTGTATTACCCGATATGGCTGTAGATGGATAATCATAATGACAACTTAAGCAAATATTTGGGATAGTCGTTTTTAATTCAGGTCGGCGATTATTTTCAAACTCGTCACCATGATTCATAAACAATGAAAATATCTCTTTCTTAGGAATAAAACCACCTGCAATATTTTTGAAAAGATAATTTCGGTTGAGTTCAAATTCATAAAAGGTTTGCTCTGGGTTGAAACGCCGAATTTGAATCTTCTCGAATAGAGGTGAAAGTACCAAATCACCTTGATTACTAATTAATAACATGCGTCGCACTAATGTGGTTTCTGTTCCAATCGGCGTGATAGGTTGAGATTGTGTTTGGAGAGAAGTAATAAAGTCTAATGTGCCTTGACGACCATTTGGAGTACGGATAAAAACCAAAAATACAGAACGCCCTAAAAATGGAGAGGAAGTTGTATGAGTAATTACAATGGGGGCATCCTCACGACTCAATGGCACCCAAGCACTATTTGCTTCAAACAAATCAACAGGCAGATAAGCATTTTCTGGATATTGTGCTTGAAAATCAGTTGGAAAGATTTTAGCTTCAACTGCCTGTTTATAATTATTTGGTAAAGATAAAATTTGTTCTTTTGATAATGCCACACGTTTTATGATTTGCGAAAGACGAGATTGCAACTCAAGAGATTGAGAAGCATATTCCCATTCTCTTACAATCAGCCAATCAAACACTGCCCACATATCGCGTTGAAACATTGCCCGTTTGAGTGGGTCATTAATCAGTGTTTCGCCATTTGTATTTAGAAATTCATCTAGTACATCAATCGTTTGTTGATAAAAAGGTTCTGTAAACATATAGGTTGTATCAAACCATAGCAGAGGGTCTAACTCATTGAAACCATATTCTTTCCCATCTGCTGTGCGTTGATATAGTTGACGAAAGACACGATTCCATACGTGATTGGGGTCTGAGTCGTAAATAGCCCAAGCAGATTCTTTACCTTGAAGCGGAATCACTTCATCTTTATTATTCTGTTCAGCATTGATACACCCTATCAGCAAACAGATGATGAAGATAAAAGTTAAATTTTTTAGGCGCTTTTTCTTCACATTTGCTTACTGATTATTTAGACTTTAGTAAACTATATAACGAAAAACCACCTAAGATGGCATTCAACGTTAAGTATCCCCAAACTGAAATTGAAGGTCCATCCAGATTATCAAAATGTAAGAAAGCACCAAGTACAAGTAGTGAAGTAACTAAAACATTTGCAATCAAACCAACGCGAGCAGTATGCAAAGTTCTTTGCTGAGAGAGAAACCATTGCAATGCAACACTGGAAAGATACCAACCACCTATGACACGTGACGTTAACAAAGTTAATGACCAAGCCCAATACGC
This sequence comes from Anaerolineales bacterium, assembly GCA_016789365.1. GTDB lineage: Bacteria > Chloroflexota > Anaerolineae > Anaerolineales > Villigracilaceae > Villigracilis. The sequence continues at coordinate 12,601 of JAEURH010000090.1, read as the reverse complement.
TGAAAATATGGAGGGCAAGAAAAACAGCCCGAAGCCAATTACAAGGTTGAGGATTGCCAGAACCCTCATCACAGTTGAAAAAGAGGCGGGCAGTTTTTGAGAATCAAATTCAGGTACAGTAAATCCACGCTCTTGTTGAATCATCACAATGGTTGCCCCAATCGGACTTAAAACATACACTGCTAACCATGCCCACGCAATCGGATGTGACCAATTGAAAATAGGAATATGAAGCAATGTGGCAATTAACATTGTGGTTGCAAAAGTAAGAATAGCTGGCATTTGCACGCGTGCCAATGACCAACGATTTTCTTTGATAGCAATTAAGTTACCAATGCCTGCAAAGTACGATGCCCCCATATACACTGGGGTTAGTGGATGTGCAATCGTCCATGCAAAATATGTTTCGGTATTGTATGGAAAAAAATATAAAACAGGTCCAGCCAATATTGCTAACCCGCCTGCCCCAATTAAGACTAATCTAGAAAATAAAGTAAGAGGTTTATCCACGTTTGTTACTCCTTACGAATTTGTTAAAAATTTAATATTGATTTTACTCGAAAGGAATGGTAAAATGTTGTTGCTCATCATTAGGGTGCCCCCCTCACCCTAGTGATGAGTACTTTTTTTAATGCTATACTAGATGCTTATTGGTAAGTCGCTATTGTTTTGCTTTTATTAATGAAGGAGCAGAATGGGAAGACCTCGTAAAGTGACTTCACAGCCTAAGCGGGGGAAGTCAAAGAAGACAGTTGCAAAAAAGGCACCTCAGCCTGTTGTAAAAAAATACAAGCCTAAAATTTCATTTAATGAAACATTTTTCCGCGCGTTAATTGAACATAACAGCAACGCCATCACATTGTTAGATGAAATTGGTGAAGTGATATATGATAGCCCCGCCGCTAGCGGTATGTTGGGCTATAGCCCTACTGAATGGCTTGGTAAAAGTGTTTTTCAATTGGTTCACCCCGATGACTTACCAAAAATTCATAACCTGTTTGAGCATCTGCTAAAAACACAAGGGAGTCATGCTAGTGCTATCTTCCGCATTCGTCATAAAGATAATCATTGGTTATGGATTGATGCCACTGCTACAAACCTATTGCATGAACCAAGTGTAAAAGCTATTGTCGTTAATTATCGAGATGTCACCCAAATCAAACAAGCCGAAGAAACGCTCAACGAAATTGAAGGACGCTTCAAACAAGTGTGGGAAGTTACTACTGATGCGATGGCATTATCCGACTCACAAGGCATTGTTATTGCCGCCAACCCTGCTTATTACAAATTATATGGCTATAAACCTGAACAAGTGATTGGTCAAAGTTTTGCGATTATTTTCCCGCAAGATATTCGTGAATACGCCCAAGAACAATATAAAAAAGTTTTCCAAAGCGATGTAACCCCGACTCCTTTTGAAGCAGTGATACAACGCGCTGATGGCACTGAGCGGATTGTAGAATCAAACGCCTCTTTCCTGACTTCGGCAGGTCAGCGCGTTGCCATGCTTTCCATCATCCGCGACATTACCGAGCGCAAAGCAGTAGATGCACGCATACAAAATGAACGCAACTTTTCTAATCACGCTTTAGACAGTTTGCCCGGCGTGTTTTACATGTACGATAAAAACAGAAAGTTCGTGCGTTGGAATAAAAACTTTGAAAGCGTAACAGGCTACACCGCAGAAGAAATTGCAAGCATGAGTCCGCTAGATTTTTTTGCCAAAGAAGAAAAATATTTAGTAGATGAAAAGATTGAAGAAGTATTTCGCAATGGTAGTGCGTGGGTCGAAGCGGATTTTGTATCAAAAGATGGTAAACGCATACCCTATTACTTCACTGGCAAAGTATTTGAATCAGAAGGTATAACTTATTTAATCGGTACAGGCATAGATATCAGCACGCGTAAACAAGCCGAACAAGCCTTAAGAAATAGCGAGCAAAAGCTTAAATTATTTGTAGAATATGCCCCCGCCTCTATTGCCATGCTAGACCTTGATATGAAGTACATTATCGCCAGTAAACGATATCTTTCCGATTATCGTCTCAAATTTGAAAATATCGTTGGACGTTCTCACTATGAAGTATTCCCTGAGATCCCTGAAAATTGGAAAGAAATTCATAAGCGTTGTTTAGCAGGCGCAATTGAAAAAGCTGAAGCAGACCCTTTCCCACGCGAGGATGGGACAACGGATTGGGTGCGCTGGGAAATTCACCCGTGGCATGAAGCGAATGGAAAGATTGGTGGAATCATCTTGTTTTCAGAAGTCATTACTGAACGGATTAATGCCGCCGTTCAATTGCGTGAAAGTGAACAACGTTTTCGTCTAGTAGTTGAAATTGCTCCTAGTGCAATGATTGTGATTAATAAAGAAGGCAAAATCCAATTTGCTAACACCCGCGCCAATCATTTGTTTGGCTATCAAGTGGAAGAACTCGTTGGTAACTCAATTGATATGCTTGTACCTGAAAAATATCGTGAACACCACGCTTCATTCCGTACAGACTTTTATCTCAACCCACAAACACGTGCTATGGGAATGGGACGTGAGTTATTTGGTTTACATAAAAATGGTTCAGAAATTCCATTAGAAATCGGTTTGGCACCATTTGAGAGCGACCAAGGCATGTTAACATTGGCTTCTATTATTGATATCACCGAACGCAAACAAGCCGAAGAAGCCTTAAGAAGTAGTGAAGAACAATATCGCAGTCTCTTTGAAGATTCACCGATTGCACTATGGGTAGAAGATTTTTCTGAAGTCAAAACCCGTTTAGATGAATTAAAACAAGATATTCCAAAGTATATTCGTGAGCATCCTGAGTTTGTAGAAGAATGTTCAAGACTAGTAAAAGTTTTGGATGTAAACCAAACTGCTTTGAAGATGTATCACGCTTCAGATAAACGTCAATTGCTTGGCGGTTTAAATCAAGATGTAGTGCCTCTCTCTTTAGAACATTTTGAATTTGAGTTAGTTCAACTTGCACAGGGACGTTTGAACTTTACACGCGAAGGGATAGACAAAACCCTTTCTGGTAATCCTATCAACGTCAACATTCATTGGACGGTTGTGCCAGGCTATGAAGAAACTTTAGAGAAAGTTATTGTTTCAACCATAGATATTTCAGAGCGTAAACAATCAGAAGAGAAAATACAACGTCAAATAAAACGTTTAAATTCTTTACGCAATATTGATATTGCTATCAGCAATTCGTTTGACTTACACCTCAGTTTAGATACTTTGCTGAATGCCACGCTTTCACAATTAGAAGTGAGTGCCGCTTCTATCTTGCTATTTAACCCAGATATGTCCACTTTAGAATATCGCGCGAGAAGAGGGTTTTATTCCACAGGTATTGAACAAACAAATCTGCGCCTCGGCGAGGGGTTTGCTGGAGAATCGGCTTTGAAGAAGCAGGCTGTTTTTATTCCAAGCCTTGCACAAGCAAAAGAAAAATTTGTCCGTGCTGAAGTGTTACAGGATGAAGGCTTTGTTTCTTATTATGGCATTCCATTATTTGCTAAAGGAAAACTCAAAGGTGTGTTGGAAGTTTTCAACCGCACAGAACTGCGCCCAGATAAAGAATGGATAGATTTTTTTGAAACCTTGGCAGGTCAAGCCGCTATTGCCATAGACAATGCCCAACTCTTTGAAAACTTACAACGTTCCAATTTTGAATTGGAACGCCGTGTCGCTGAACGCACGTCTGAACTTAACAAAACAAATATTGAACTCGAACATGCCAACCGCGCCAAAGATGAATTTTTAGCCAATATGAGCCATGAATTACGCACACCACTTAACAGCATTTTAGGCTTATCAGAATCTATGCTAGAGCAATATCAAGAGACGTTAAATGAAAACCAGCAAAAATCTTTACAAATTATTGAAGCCAGTGGCAAACATTTATTAGACTTAATCAACGACATTCTCGACCTTTCTAAAATTGAGGCTGGCAAGTTTGATTATTATCCTCAACTCATTCGCGCCGATGATTTGTGTAAGTCCAGTATTATTTTTGTAAAGAGCCAAGCAACCAAGAAAAACATTTCACTTGCTTATGAAATTGAAGAAGGCATCTCACCTTTTTCTGCCGACCCGCGTCGCCTCAAACAAGTTTTGGTGAACTTGTTAACCAATGCCGTTAAATTTACGCCAAATGATGGGCATGTGACTCTCAAAGTCAATGCTGATGCAGAAAAAGAAGTCATTCAATTTTCTGTAATTGATAGCGGCATTGGTATTTCGCAAGAAGATTTAAGAAAGTTGTTTACTCCTTTTGTGCAAGTTGAAAGCAGTCTCAATCGTCATTTTGAAGGCACAGGCTTAGGGCTTGCGCTTGTGCATAAACTAACCGACTTACATGGCGGCAGTGTCGAAGTTGAAAGTGAGGTTGGCAAAGGCAGTCGCTTTACAATTAAGTTACCCTATCAGCAAGGCGTGTTAGGTCAAGAAAATGAAGCGAAAAAAATTACATCACAGCCAATACATGTTGAAGTCCAATATCAACCAAAAACAGCAGACACTCATCAAACAATCTTATTGGTTGAAGATAATCAAGCCAACATTTTAACCATCGGTGAGTATCTTGAAAATTATGGTTATCAAATGATTGTTGCCAATGATGGCTTACAAGCAATTGAAAAAGCGCAAGCAGTTTTGCCTGATGTGATTTTGATGGATATTCAAATGCCTGTGATGGATGGATTAGAAGCCACACGCCGCCTCCGCTCTGACGTGCGATTTGCTACTGTACCCATTATTGCTCTTACCGCTCTAGCCATGCCCGGCGACCGCGAGCGTTGCTTGCAAGCGGGAGCGAATGAATACATGAGCAAGCCCGTTAGTTTGAAAGAGTTGAGAAAAGTAATAGAGGGTTTTATTAGTTCAAAGAAATAAATTTATAAGGAGTCTGTTTTGAATAACATCATCGCCACCATTATTACATTTGCAATTTCGCTTATCTTCTTACGCTCTATGGATTTCATCGCCCATCGCGGATTGATTGATAGCAAACTCAGCCGAAAAATTATTCACATTGGTACAGGTCCAATTTTTGTATTGTGTTGGTTTTTATTTCCAGATGTGCCATCAGCGCGTTGGTGGGCGGCGCTTGTTCCGCTCGTGATTACGATTCAATTTGCATTAATTGGTTTTGACATTTTGAAAGATGAAGCTTCTGTCAAAGCCATGTCTCGCACGGGCGACCCAAAAGAAATTTTGCGCGGTCCACTTTATTATGGAATTATGTTTGTGGTGTTGACAATAGTTTATTGGAAAGATTCCCCAATTGGCATTATTGCATTAATGATGATGTGTGGCGGAGATGGAATCGCAGATATTGTCGGCAGAAAATTTAATTCCGCAAAATTGGCGTGGAGCAAAGAAAAATCAGTCGCAGGTTCTATTGCCGTGTTTATCGGCGGATTTGTTATGTCTGTGATTATTATTTTTATCTATGTTAACGCTGGTGTTTTCTCAGGGTCACTCGCCAATTACTTATTACCAATTACCATTATGGCATTGGCAGGGACAATCATTGAGTCATTACCTTATAAAGATATTGATAATATTACGATGACTGTCGCTTCGGCGTTGGTAGGGCATCTATTTTTTTAGAAGTAGGAGCGCGGACTTAAGTCCGCATTCCTATTTTTCTTCTTCATTCACCAACACCATCACCCGATAAGACTCGGCATATTCAAAGCCTTTATCTTTCGCATCTTCTTTTGCCCAATCTTTCATCCATTTTTCCACTTCATCCACAGGGATTTGGCTAGCATGTTTTTTCAATGCCTCAATTTTGGTATCGATCGTTTCGGTGATGTCAATCCAAGTATCAGGCTTATCCGTTCCATGCACATATAATTTTTTGACGTTGTGCGGTTCGTAGCCAGCATCAAGTAAGTCAGTGAAAATGAGGCGTGTTCCCGCGGATGGGAAAACTGCCTCAGTAGCGGCTTGTGCGGCGGCACGATGGTCAGGGTGGTTGACATATTCATTGCCATAAAACCATGCTTCAGGATTACCTGCTAAAACCACTTCGGGTTTATACTGGCGGATAAGTTTGGTCAATTCTTTTCGCAAGGCAAGTGTTGGTTGTAATTCGCCATCAAGATAGCGCATAAAAACCGTATGCTTTACACCAAGCACATCATTAGCGTTTTGCTGTTCTACTTCTCGTAGTTTTGCTAATTCAGGTTTATATTTGCCGTCTTTTGTTGAATCGTTAGAGCCAGAATCGCCACTGGTAATTGTCACTGAAATAATTTCACAACCTGCTTTTGCCCATTTTGCTAATGTGCCGCCAATAGAAAATTCTTGGTCATCTGGATGAGCGTGAATGCTCATTGCACTTTTCGGAATGTATTCTTTTTCGTTTGTCATGCCAGCAATTTTACTTGAAAGTAAAACTCAATTTGTAGTAAAATGGAACTTGTGTTCTAAATTTCCTCACCGGAGTGCGTCGCACTCACAGCATAAAACTTCTTATCAACCAAACAATTCGATTTTGATATCAGAAAACTAATTTTTTCAGTGCGACGCACCCTTTGCGTCTACACCCCTTAAATTGCGAGAGCCGAGGGTTGACTCGGCTCTCTAAACAAAGGAGGAGAAGAGAATTTGTTATGAATGCAAATGTATCACGCCTTGCCCAAAAGCACTTGACGATACACATACGTTTAATACACGCCAAACCAACGAATCACCTAACAATTTTTTAAGGAGAAGAATGTCTACACTTGCAATTGAAACAAAAGATTTAGGCCGCATTTACAAATTACGCGGCAATAAAAAAGAAGCGCGTAAAGAACTCATCGCCTTACAAGATGTGAACTTAACTGTTAAGAAAGGCGAATTATTTGGATTGCTCGGACCAAACGGCGCTGGTAAAACTACCTTGATTAAGATTCTCACCACGCTTCTTTCCCCGACTTCGGGCTGGGCGAAGGTTGCAGGAGCCGATGTTCTCCGTGAGCCTGATTTAGTGCGCCCAAGAATTAACATGGTATCTGGTGGCGAATCTTCTGGCTATGGTCTCTTAACAGTCCGCGAAAACTTATGGATGTTTTCACAGTTTTATGGTGTGCCATCAAAAGAAGCCAATGAAAGAATCGAAGCCTTGCTAGAGATGATTGGTATGAAAGACAGAATGCACACCAAATCATCTGACCTTTCAACAGGCTTGCGCCAAAAAATGAACATTGTACGTGGATTTTTAACCGAACCCGAAGTTTTATTTTTAGATGAACCCACTTTAGGTTTAGACGTTGGTGCCATGCGTGATGTACGCAAGTTTGTGCTTGAATGGTTACGCGCCAACAAAGAACGCACACTTCTCTTAACAACTCATTACATGATGGAAGCCGAAGAATTATGTGACCGTGTTGCCATCATCAACAAAGGGCGTGTGCTTGCTTGTGATACACCAACTGCGTTAAAACAAAGATTACAAAAAGATGCCATCTTTGAAATTCAAACCAGCCCGCTAAACGGATTGAGTCAGCAGATGTTAGTGGACCAGCCCGAAGTCACGAAAGCGGCGATAACCGAGACAGAAACAGGCACGAAGTTAAATTTAAGTCTAGTAGAAGAATCCGCCCTTGCTCGAGTCATCAATCTATTTACGCAAAAAGATGTCAAGGTCATGAATCTCATCAAACGTGAACCCACACTTGAAGATGTGTTTATTGATTTGGTCGGGCGCAGTATGGCAGAGGAGGAAGACAGTGGACAACCTGAATAGTAATCCATTAACACGCCCATATTCACGCAAAGATATTGGTTGGCGATTATTTTTGAAAACAATCATCGCGCGTTCATACCCGCGCATTGTTGGTCAACAACGTGAACTTTCGTGGGTGTTGTTTGAAATTTTATTACCGATGTTTGCTGTGTGTACCTATGTGTTTGTATATCGCGCATTGAACGCCCCCGAAGAATATATTGGCTTCGTAGTGATGGGCGGCGCGATGACTGCATTTTGGTTAAATGTTTTATGGAGCATGAGTAGCCAACTATATTGGGAAAAGCAACAAGGTAATTTACAACTTTATATTATTGCGCCAAACTCAATGATGGCAATTTTATTAGGCATGGCTGTCGGTGGCATGTTTGCAACTTTATTACGCGCTGTCACTGTTACCATTTTTGGCACATTGGTATTCAGCGTCAAATTTGAAATCGTCAGTTACTTACAACTCTTTGCTGTGTTCACATTAACCATGATTGCTTTATATGGAATGGGCATGATGATGGCATCCGCATTTTTGTTATTCGGACGCGAAGCATGGCATATTGCCAACTTAGCCCAAGAACCGATTTTTTTAGCTTCGGGATTTTTCTTTCCGATTAAATTTCTGCCGTTTTGGGTGGCGGCTGGAGCATCGCTTCTTCCTCTGACCTTGGGCATGGATGCTATGCGACAACTTGTTTTTTCATCTGCAACTTCCATCGGCTTTTTAGACGTGGCTACCGAAATTTGGATACTGGCTGGTTTGGCAGTTTTGTTTATCGTTGCTTCAAAATATTTATTGGCTTATGTAGAAAAGTTAGCAGTGCGAGAAGGAAGAATTACGGAGAGTAGAAGATAACATGTCATTGCGAGGAGTGCTTTAGCGCGACGAAGCAATCTTATAAGTAATTAGGAGATTGCTTCGCCACAAAGAACAAGAACGTGGCTCGCAATGACATATCACGAGTAAAAGGAAAATTATGCAAACATCAACTTCATGGCGTTCGTTTCGGATGGCGGCTTGGCTAGGTTGGGTAATTGAATCCAACTGGACAGACCCTTTCCTTTTTGCAGTGTATTCCATCGTCAAGCCATTATCAGGCGCGGCGATTTTGGTCATTATGTATGGGGTTATCACTGAAGGTAATTTTGGCAGTGCTTTGTTCCCATATATTTATTTAGGCAATGCTTTCTATATATATGTTGGTGCGGTGATGACGGGCGTCTCTTGGGCAGTGGTAGATGACCGTGAGCTTTATAAAACTTTGAAATATATGTATATTGCGCCGATTAATATTCCATTGTATTTGTTGGGTCGAGGTGGCGCACGTTTTGTCGTGGGTTCGATTGCTGTATTGATTACCATTCTGACAGGTGTATTCTTTCTGAATGTAAAAATCAACTTAGCCGAAGTCAATTGGGGATTGTTCTTTGTCTCATTGACTATCGGAATCATCATGTTAGCATTGATTGGCTTAATGCTGGCAGGATTCACCTTAGTCACAGCAAGGCATGAAGGCTTCATTGGTGAAGCAGTTGCGGCGGCTTTATATATTTTCAGCGGCGCAGTCTTCCCATTAGACGTGTTGCCTGAATGGCTTCGTCCAGTTGGTTATTTTATGCCGACAACATATTGGCTTGAGCTATTAAGAAGGTCACTGGTTGGGGAGGTGGCAAACGCTTTTCCGACATTATCTCAATTTAGCAATTTAGAAATTTTAGGCGTGATGATTGGCTTAAGCATTTTATTTGGTTTGGTTAGTATTTGGATTTTCAAAATTTGCGACCATATTGCCCGTGAAAATGGGATGATTGATAGAACAACAAATTATTAAACAATAACGTCCCGAAGGTTCTCACAAATGAAGACATTTTCTACGTCAAACCTTCGGGACAGTTTTATCTCTATTTATTTAAAAAATGTTCTTTAAGCCTTTTGAGTAGTTGCGTGCGACCCAAATGAGATGAAAAATTATGATTGGCTTTGGGGATAAATTCAATTTCTATTTTCTTTTGAGTTAATAATTTATTCACAGTTTTGCCTGCGCCTTCTTTTAATAATTGATAGCCAGGGTCTGTCTCTGCAAAAATAAATTTTACTTTCACATTTTTCTTCACAATAGATTTCAAATCCCACGCGAGGTCTTCTATATTTTTTGAACCCAATAATCTTTTGATATGGTTGATGAAGGGCTTAAGAAAAGCGGCAACTTTTATATAAAACACATTGATGATTGTCTTAGCGGTTACAAACCATCTTTTTGGGTCTTTGAGTAATTTCATCCACCTGTTTTTATGCCGAATAGATTCTTGATACGAGTTCCAATCAAAATAATAATCGGCGGGGGAGTAATCTAACGACATGCCTTCTTTCCAGTAAAAGGTGAGGGGATTAATTGGCAAAATTTCATGCACAGATTCATCTTCACGATGCAATGCAAATTGAAAAGCGGAGTACGCGCCTGAACAAATGCCCATTAATATGATTTCGTTTGTATTGTGATTCGTTTTCAAATAATCAATGGTGCATTGAATATTATCTAATGCTTCGGGCATGTAAGGGTCATTTTCTTTGTCTAAACTTGGATGAATGCTATCGCCTAGCCCTAAAAAGTCTAAGCGAAAGACTTTGTAGCCAAGTGATAATAATTCACGAGTAATATAAACATAATTGCGGTTTGGTCCCATGCGGTGGACAGAGCCTGCGTTTAAGAGCAAAACTGTCGGTTTGGATTCTGTATCTCGAAGCAGTGGCAGGCTGAATACCCCAAAAAGAGGCGTGTTGGGGATTTGGCATAAAATCTCAGTCATAGGAAATCCGCCTGCATCAATACTTTCTTTCGCAGTTGAACCGTATGTATAACAATCAAAACGAGTTTGTTGATAATTTTTTAATTTATAAAAAATATTTTTATCAAGCGTACTTCTATCAATTTTTATTGATGTAATTTCTTCAATAGCATAATGCGGCACTTTGCTGTTGTGTGGCGTTGCCATCATTTCGGCATAACCTGATAAAGTTTTATTTGTAAATTGAAAATTTTGATTTGACCATGTTTCAATCAATTGATTTGGAATTGGCAAATCATCGGTATTGAAAAGAAAAACATGTTTTGCATTTGGAATAATTTTTGTAAGCGAAATAGATAGCAATTCATTCATCGTTTCGCGTGTGATTAAAAACCCGCCTCCTTCTAACGTTGTGTTGTCTACATCTAAATCAGCATTTTCTCCCGTTTTTTGTAGTGCCAACATCTCGCGGATATATCTTTTACCCTCGACAACAGGAACCCAACACATCAAATTTTCAATTTCAAGTTTATTTGAAACCATGCTGGCAAGCATTGCGCCCATTCTTAAACCAAGCAAACTTATTTTTTTGATTTCACATTTTTCTTTTATAAAATTAACTGTTTGTTCAATACTATCTAACCATTTTTGGAGTCTGTCAGGGTCTGTATCCAAACCAGATGAATCGCCCACGCCTTGATATTCCATGCGAAAAGCTGTGATGCCTTTTTCTGCAAAGCCATCTGCTAAGTGACGCAAGCCGCGATATGAATTAACAAACTCATGCCCCACAGGTGGACAAATTACAACCGCATGGTCGGTGGGATGTTCTGGCAAATGACACCACGCCAGCAAAACATCTTTGCCCATTTCAATATAAAAAGGAATGCGTTGGATTTGTGCGTTTTTCATGTCGCTACCCGCATGGACGTGAACGTCCATGCTATTTTTACGAAGCCATCTAAAGACGGCTCAGCCCGCTTGAGCGGGCTTTGTAAACTAGCGCGGGGATTTATCCCCGCGCGATTCATATTGCGCAAATGATGTTGAGGAAAAAAGATGAAATTAGACATGAATCACATTACGCAAATTTGCCGCGCGAATTTCAAGACGAGATGTTTCATTATCTCTATGCAATAAAACTTCTTTCTTTTCATTTGGCATGAGATGAAAATAATTATCTTCGGGCAAAAATCCTTCGCAAGTAATTTGAACTGCATACAAAAACTTATCGCTTGAAATTGAAAGTTTATTTTCAGAAAACTCAGCAACCACATTTGCTTCAATGATTGACAAATGATGCGTGACAGGAAAATGAAATTGTTGGCTGATAATTTTTTCGCTTTCGTCTCTCAAAATTGCACAAGCCACTTCATGCTTTGGCGGACCAAACTTGTAGGCGTAACTTGTGTCATAAAACCCGCCGAGCATTTCTTCAGCAATGATTTTTATTTTTTGATTTGTCTCAACTTTTATTTCTCGTTTTGCTTTTGCAACCGAGATACTTTCGTTCAGCATGATGAATTCAATCGTACCTGTAAAAGATGAAGTCGTTTCATTGATGATATGAAGATGCAAGCCTTGTAATCCTTCATCAGTAATCACAACTTGCAAAGGTTGAAGAACTCTTTTCAAATAATAATATGCGGCTTTGGGATGATTATTTTTATCAATCACCCCCCAACCTGCACCAGTGAGAATATCTTTATAAAACCAAATCAAGCCGCCATTGCAGTTGCTATAACTTGAACGCCATTCCGAAAAAACTTGACTCATCATCTCGCCTGTCGCCACACGAGAAAGACTCAAATAACGATTCAAATCTTTATTTTTTAATTCTGCATCCACATGAAATAATTTATTCGTGTAATGTTCGCGCACATCTTCAAAATCCCACTCGGCACCTGTATCGCGTGGCACGCCGCGTTTCCATAAATCAAAATTATTTTTTATATCAATAATATTTTTTTCATCAGGAATATTTGAAAAACCCAACGTCTCTGATGTAAATTTCACATCCGCACGGCGTACATCATTGACATCACGCAAGTATGCTCCCACGCCATAATAATGCG
>JAEURH010000008.1 GCA_016789365.1 Anaerolineales bacterium | reverse complement strand
ATTTACTTAATCACAATTGGTTCTATTATCGGGTTTGGTTCATACATTTGGCTGTTACAAAACGCGCCAATTTCATTGGTTGCGACGTATGCATATGTCAACCCGATTGTGGCGGTGTTGTTAGGTTACTTTTTCGGAAATGAAATTCTGGAGCCACGTATTTGGTTGGCGACGGCAATCATCATCGGGGCAGTAGCATTTATCAATAGCAGAAGCAAGCAACAGGTCAAGCAAGAAGCGCAAGAAGTCGCTGTAGATAGTAAGTAAATTTCAAAAATCAAAAAGGAGAAAAAATGGATTCAAAAGATTTAATCAAGAAAGTAAAAGAAGATAAGGTGAAGTTTCTTTCACTGCAATTCACCGATGTGCTTGGTGCTGTGAAAAGTGTAGACATGCCTATTCGTCATTTGGAAGGCGTGTTGGAAGATGGCGCATGGTTTGACGGTTCATCTGTTGAAGGGTTTGCTCGCATTCAAGAAAGTGATATGCGTTTGAAAGTTGATGCAAGCACGTATGCAGTTTTGCCATGGTCTGGGGATGGTGCAAAACGAGCGCGTGTGTTTTGCGATATTTTCACTCCATCAGGCGACCCATTTCCCGGGGACCCACGTGGTGCATTGAAACGCATTTTGAAAAAGTTAGATGAAAAAGGTTGGAAGTACAACATTGGACCAGAACCAGAATTTTTCTTGTTCAAAGGTGAAAATGGTCATGGCGTTCACCCTGCCCCACATGATACTGGTGGCTATTTTGATTTTTCATCTTTCGATGAAGCCGTTGTTGTTCGCACAGCATTAATGGATGCGTTAGATGCAATGGGTTTAGATGTTGAAGTTGGGCATCACGAAGTTGCATTAGGGCAACATGAAATTGATTTTCGTTTTGCTGATGCTCTTAAAGCCGCTGATAATGTTTTGACGTTGAAATACACGGTCAAAGCGATTGCGGCGCAACATGGTTTGGTCGCTTCTTTCATGCCCAAGCCTGTGTACGGAATCAATGGCTCTGGTATGCACTGCCATCAATCTTTGTTTGATACAAAATCTGGCAACAATTTATTTTTTGATGCAAAAGATGAAGCGCGTTTATCACCATTAGCATATTCATTTATTGCTGGTCAATTGGAACATGCACGTGCTTTAGCAGGTGTTGTCGCTCCAACAGTCAATTCATATAAACGTTTAGTACCGGGTTATGAAGCCCCTGTATATATTGGTTGGGCACAACAAAACCGCTCGGCATTGATTCGTATTCCGCGTTACACAGAAGGTCGAGATAAATCTGTGCGTGCTGAGTTACGTTTCCCTGACCCATCTTGTAACCCATATATCGCTTTTACTGCCATGCTCGCCGCCGCGTTAGATGGCATTGATAAAAAGATGCAAGCACCGAAACCATTGAACAACATCAACTTGTATCATTTGAATAAAGAAGAACGCACCAAATTGGGTGTGACTGAATTGCCTGGTTCATTGGCTGAATCTTTAAGCGAGTTGGAGAAAGATGCGGTGTTGAAAGAAGCCCTCGGCGATTTCTTGTTTGAAGCCTATTTACGTGCAAAATATGAAGAGTGGGATGATTTCCGCTTGCGTGTGACAGATTACGAAATTGAACGATATTTAGAAACAGCATAGTTAGCAATTGGCTATTAGCGATTAGCGTTTGGCTGTTAGTATTTAGCAAAAACATCCAGAGAACATCTCTGGATGTTTTTATTAATTTAACCAATTCATCAACTCCCGCGATATAATTCGACCACTCCAAAGGCATGGTACTAGTCCAGTGATTCATACGCTTAAAAGTTACGTCCCCAATATTTTACAAAATCGCATTTTGCGCGACCCCACACCGCCTAGCAAGCCGTTTATTGAAGAACATCAGGCGGCGGTGTTGTTTGTAGATATTTCAGGCTTTACGGCATTAACTGAAGAATTTGCCGCGCGCGGACCCTCCGGCGCGGAAGACATTTCATCTATCCTCAATGATTTTTATAGCCAGTGGATTCAGATTATCAAAAAATATGGTGGCGATATTATCAAATTCGCAGGCGATGGGTTACTCGTCATTTGGCAGTATGATGATTTGGAGCGAGCCTCTTTGCTAGCAACTCAAACCGCTTTAGAAGCACGCGAGAGGTTAGAAAATTTTCGGATTGGAAGCCGAGCCTTATCTACCCGCATCGCGCTGACGACGGGGCAAATTGCGCTAACAGGGTTAGGCGGTGTCTTCAACCGTTGGGAAGTGGTCATCACAGGTGATGCGATTGACCAAATTAGCCGCGCACAACCGTTTCTTCCAGCGGGGCAAATTATTGCCTCACCAGAAGCATGGGCTAAGTTAAAAGCCCACACCAGCGGAAACCAAGTGGAAGATGGGTTTGTGCTGATTGACAGAATCAGGTCACAGGTCAAGAGTGAAGCGGAGCATGTTATCAATCTTGAAGAAAATAGTATTCCTGCTTTAAGGTCATATATCCCTGGGGCAATTGCCAAACGCATTGATGCAGGTCAAAGTGACTGGTTGGCAGAATTACGAAGAGTCACCAGTTTGTTTATTAATATTCCAGAATTGGTACGCGGCACAGACCCAGACTTTGCTCAAAAAATTTCGCAAATTTTGCAAAGCATGATTTATCGTTATGAAGGCAGTATGAATAAAATTGCGGTGGATGAAAAAGGCGTTTCGTTATTAGCCGCGTTTGGTCTGCCACCTTTTTCACATGAAGATGACCCCTTGCGCGGTGTGTTGGCGGCGCAAGATATTTATAACGCCATTACCGAACTTGGTTTGCATTGTTACATTGGCATTGCAACGGGGCGTGTGTTCTGTGGGGTAATTGGAAACGAAACTCGCCGTGAATATACAATTATTGGCGATGCAGTTAATTTATCGGCACGGTTAATGCACGCAACATCTTCTGGCATTTCAGCCGATGATGAAAGCCCTGTTCATATTATTTGTGATGCAAACACATACGATTCTTCTAAAAGCCGCATAAATTTTACAAACCTATCGCCCATCAAAATTCGTGGCAAGGCGCAACTGGTGCCTATTTTTGTGCCACAAGCGCGCCATGCCAAAGAGATGAGTCAAGTAGCGCTGACCGACTTGATTGGGCGTGAAGATGAACGCTTTGCCTTAGCAGAAGCCTTACGCGCATTGGTGACAAAAGAAAGCCGTGTGGTGATGATTGAAGGCGAAGCAGGCTTAGGGAAATCTCGTTTGGTTGAAGAATTATTCCGCCAAGCCGATGCGATGAACGTCAATATTTTGCTAGGGTTAGGAGAAGCGATTGAGCAAAATACACCCTATCATGTATGGAAAGATATTTCGCGCCGAATATTCAACTTAAGTGAATTAGAAAATACTGCCGAACAAAAAATTTCGTTTGAAAAAATTGTTGATGCCGACCCGGACCTAAGAGAGCGCGCGCCGTTATTAAGCGCTGTGCTTCCATTTATGATTGAAGATAACGAAAGCACAAAAAACATCAGTGGTGATGCGCGTGCCAATGCCATGCACCAATTGGTCATTGAAAGATTAGCAAAAAAAGTAAATGAAACGCCAACCGTGTTAGTCATTGAAGATGTGCATTGGTTAGATTCAGGTTCGTGGGCATTGTTGAATTTAGCCGCACAAAGAATTTCTCCATTGTTAATTGTATTAACCTTCCGTCCAATGGGGTTACAAACGCCACTTGAATTTAATACAATCAAAAACTTGGCTTCTACTCGCTACTTAACGCTATCGCCATTAAGTGAAATGGATATAAAAACTCTCTTAGCCCAACGATTGGAAGTACAAAAACTCCCCAATGAATTAGTGGCATTCATCAGCAAAAAAGCCGAAGGACATCCATTTTACAGTGAAGAACTTGTTTATGCCTTGCGCGATAGTGGCTACATTGAAATTACTAATAATGAATGCCGTATTACGTCTCGCGCTGGGAATTTAGATGAGTTAAACATGCCTGGCACATTAGAAGGCGTGATTACCAGCCGCATTGATAAAATGCCGCCTGCGCATCAACTCACGCTCAAAGTTGCGTCTGTCATCGGCAGAGTGTTTGCACTACGAGAGTTATCTGCTATTTATCCAATCAAATCAGATGTTTCTGAATTGCCAGAATATCTAACCCACCTTGAAAATCAAGAATTGACAATTCTTGATACACCCGACCCCGAAATTTCTTATTTGTTCAAGCATATCATCACACAAGAAGTTGCTTACAATCTTTTACTATTTTCACAACGGCGTTCATTACATAAAGCCATTGCCGAATGGTATGAGTCTTCTTTCGTAAGAGATATTGTTGCCTATTACCCTGTGCTAGCACATCATTGGAAACAAGCCGACGTGCCGAAGAAAGCCATTGAATATTTAGAAAAATCTGGTGAAATGGCTTTTCGCAACGGCACATATCGTGAAGCGATTCAATTCTTTACACAAGCCTTAGAAAAAACAGAAGCCACCAACGATACTAGCGTTTCTACATTGAGAAAAGCATATTGGCTTCGTTTGATGGGTGATGCACAAATCGGCTTAGGTGATTTAGATTCTGCTACCGCTTCTTTACGACGAGCGGCAGGGTTGCTGAAATTCCCCAGCCCAAGTTCTAGCCTCGGCATCTTTTTTGGCTTACTTCGTCAAGCCATGATTCAATTTTCACATCGGCGCTTCCCTACTTTATTTATGGGTCGCTTAAAAAATATAGATGCTGAATTACAAGAAGTGGCACAAATTTATACCCATTTAGGCAACATCAATTTCTTGCGCTTAGAAAATTTGCCGATGCTATATCACACCCTAGCAAGTTTGAATCTTTCAGAATCAGGTGGTAGTTTGTCACCAGCCAGAGTATGGGCATTGGGTTCTGCCAGTGCTATTTTTGGGTTTGTGAGTCATACCATGGCAAAGTTTTATGCAGGTTTGGCACTGCAAGCCTCTGAGAAAGTGAATAATCCACGCTCGCAAATGTGGACGTATCTAGCAGTTGGTGTGTATCAACTTGGAATTGCAGAGTGGGAAGAATCGCGTAAATCATTATTGAAGATGAAAGAAATTGCCTCTAACGCGTCAGACAGCCGCCTCGAAGGAGATGCCGAGGTTGTGCTGGCAGGCTTGGAGTATTTCAGAGGCGCAGATTTTGAATCTTCACAAACATATTACAGCAATCTATTAGCACAAGCAAAAAAATCTGGCAATTTGTTACATCGCACTTGGGGAACTTATGGCACCGCATTGAATCAAATGATTCGTGGTGAGTTTGAAGCCGCGCTACAAAGCATGAAAGACGGCGAGACTTTGGATAATACCAATATCAACGAGGCGCAGTTGTATGCGATGCGAGCTTTTTGCTATTGGCGTTTGGGTAAAGATGAAACAGCCGTTCAAAATATTGCTAAGTCGTTGCCAATTTTGCTTCCCTTATCACAAACAATTTATTCTTTGTTGGCTTCTTATAAATTGGTATCGCAAGTAATTTTTGAAATTTTAGCAAGCGAAAAAACGTTTGAGATGGATGGCTGGCGTACCAAAGCAGAAATAAAAAATACAATTCGTACTTTGATGAACTTACAAAAGAAGTTTAAGCCCGCCTTCCCAATGGCAGAACCTTCTTATTTATATTTTGAAGGTTTGCAAGCTTGGTTAAATGGTAAAAAAGATTCGGCATTTAAGCATTGGCAAGTCAGCGCAGAAATTGCCCGCAAGTATTCAATGAAATTAGATGAAGGCATCGCTTGGCGTGAATTAGGCAAACATTCACAAGGCGTAGCGCGCGAACAGGCTTTGTTGAAAGCGTTGGATTTGTTTAATCAATGCAACGCGACACATGATGCTAGTGAGACGAAAAAGTTGTTAGAAAACCAATAGGCATCCTAACAACTTTTTTCGCACTATCCAAGTTCAGGTTCAATCAAACCATAACTTCCATTTCTACGCCGATACAACACATTCATTTTTCCAGTCTCTGCATTGTAAAAGATAAAAAAGTTATCATGCCCCAAATCACGCATTTGAACAAGGGCTTCATCTTCCGTCATTGGGTACATTGTAAATTTTTTACGTTTAGCAAATAACGGGGAAAGTTCTCCAGTATCTTCATCAAAAATTTCTTCAGCAACTTCTGCGGCAGATTTTCCATCACCACGTCCGCGATAATGTTTCCCTTTATGCCTTTCAATTTGGCGTTGCATATTATCGTAAGCCGCATCAAACGCCGAAAGCACCTCATCCGCCCGCACCTCAGAACGAAGCGTCACACCCTTTCCATACACCATAATCTCCGCCACATTTCTATCCTTTGCATCACGCGCCGCCTTGTAATGCGAAAGTTGCACCCGTGCTTCATCTATGGCTGGCAGGTAATGGTCTAAATTACCTGCTTTCTTATTTACATGCTCTTCAATTTTTTCAGTCAAGCGGATGTTCACAGTTTGGATTTCAACTTTATTCGTCATAATAATCTCCTATCTATTAAGCTATACGATTTGCAAACTATGATGTTGCAAAGCCCGCGCAACAGTCAGTGCATACACATTTTCCGCGCCAGCAGAATACAACGCCTCAGCAATAGAGGATAAAGTTGCCCCGGTTGTAGAAACATCATCCATCACTATGATAGATTTACGCCTCACATTTGCTCCAGCCTGAAACGCCCCTTCAACATTTTTCTTCCGTTCGGGCTTGGTCAAGCCAACTTGTGTACGGGTTTCTTTTCTTCTTATTAAAGCATCAGGAGTATATTGAACTTGTAAAGCCAACGCTAATGGTTTAGCAACCATTGCCACTTGGTTATAGCCCCGTTCTTTGATTCTTTGTTTTCCCAATGGGGTCGGAATAATCATATCAATTTGCCAATTTAGATTTTTTACAAATGACAACATCTGAAATGCAATCGCATCCCCCATAGACATATCCTTACGATATTTCAATTTATGCAAAGCATGCTGAATTGGGTTTTCAAAAACTGTCCATGCCCTTAACATACGAAAATGCGGTCTATCAACAAGGCATGTTTTGCATACACCAACTTGTTCTTGTGGCAGACCACATACATCACATACAATGCCATTTAATACTTTTACTTTTTTCTGGCATTCTTCGCACCAGCGCGAACCCGTTTTATCACACCCTCCACATACAGGTGGAAATAGTAAATCAAGCGCGCTCCAAGCCGAGCGGTATAACGTATATTTCCAATTAGCCAAATCTGCCTCGCTTTTAAGTGCTAGCAGGATATTGATTCTGAAACGTGTATCTAATTTCCGAGAAATGGTCCAAACGCGCCAGCAATTTGAAATGCCGCTGGAGCCATCAAAATAATCATAATAGATGGGAAAGTTAACAAAGCCATTGGAATAATCATTTTTACTGGTGCCTTATGGGCTTCTTCTTCTGCACGCTGGCGACGTTTCATGCGCATTTGGTCAGATTGAATGCGTAACACCTTTGCCAAACTTACGCCTAGGGCTTGACTTTGAATGACTGCCGCTACGAAACTTGTTAATTCTGGTAGCCCAACACGGCTTTCCATATCTCTTAATGCTTCGCGTTGTGTTTTCCCAAGTTGCACTTCACGAATACATCGCCCAAATAAAATAGAAAGTTCATTTTCCCATTTTTCTGCCACTTTAGACATTGCCGCTTCAAAGCCTAAACCTGCTTCTACACAAATCGTCAGCAAGTCTAATGCATCGGGCATGGCTTTACGAACTTCGTTTTGGCGGCGGTTTATTCGGCTTTGTAACCACAATTGTGGAAAGAAAAACCCTATAGTAGTAAAAAGCCCTACCACGCCAATCACACGCCCGAGGGGCCAATCTACGGTGGGTAAATTGGCAATCATCAGTAAAAGTCCGCCAAAAATTGTAGCACCCACAAAACGAGTTGCTAGGAAGGTAGAAGCATCAATTCTGCCGGGGTTACCAGCCAGTTCTAATTTACGGGTGGTTTCTTGTAATAATTTTTCAGGGGTAAAACGGGTAGAAAGGTCGCCAATTCTTCTAATAATCGGAAGCACAACACGTTCCATAAACGGTTGCTGTAATTCAATATCTTCAAGCGAAACATTTTCGCCACGTTGGGTGGCTTCGGCAAGGCGGGCAAGCACAGGGTCGCCTTCTTCGCCTTGGGCTTGACGCGCAAACCTTGCACCCACTATAACTAATACAACCGCGCCACCAATAATAACTAAAGCAAGGATGATGCCAATTAATATATTCATGCTATACCTCAATATCTGCAATACGCATCATAATAAAGTAACTAGAAAAAATTAACCCGAGCACGACACAGATGATGATGGCAGTACAAGCGGGTCCGCCTGCGGTGACAGATAACAAATAGTCTGGGTTAAGAAACCAAAGTACAAGTGTAAGACCAAATGGAATTAAGGAAAGAACCGTGCCAGAGGTGCGCACCTGAGCCGTTAGTACACGCACTTCGCCTTTGATGCGGATACGTTCGCGAATCGTAAATGATATATTATCTAAAATTTCAGAGAGGTTACCGCCTACTTCACGTTGTACGTTAATAGCGGTTACAACGAAATCAAGGTCATCGCTTGGGATGCGCCGTAATAAGTTATCAAGTGCAGTTTCCATCGGGATGCCGATTTGCATTTCTTGCACAACGCGCTTAAATTCATCATTAATTGGAGAGGGTAGTTCTTTACTGACCGCTTCCATGGCTTGCATGGTTGAATATCCAGCACGTAAACCATTCACCATTAGGTTGAGCATGTCTGGCAATTGGTCATTAAATTTTCGCAAACGTTGGCGTTGTTGAGATGAAACATAAAAACGCGGGGCAATCGCACCAATTACACCACCTATCATAGCAGAAATTGGGTGGCGATTTCCAAAAAACCATGCAAATAAAGCAAAGATAACAATACTGGCTAAAATTACAACTAAGTATTCAGCAACTTTTAGTTTTAAGTCGGCGCGGGCAAGTTGTTTGGCAATGCCATCGCCAAGCCTTGTTTTTTCTACACGTTTTGAAACCCAGTTTGTGAGGACGTATTTTTGTGCTTCACGGTCTACATCATCTTTGTTACTGCCATCATCAATGTATTGGCTGAGGCGTTCTTCAACTAGCACCCGCTCACTGTTGGAAGAGATGACAACGCCAATAATTAGCAAAGCCATTAAGATGATGCCACCAATGATAATAATCCAAGCCATTTGTTCTTTTATCTCTTCGTGTTAGGTTTTAATAACGGCGTCTTTCGCCGATACCAAAAATAGAGGGTGGCAATTGGATGCCTGCCGCTTCAATTTTATCCATAAATTTAGGGCGCAAACCTGTTGGGCGTAAGCGACCAATGATTCTTCCATTTTCTGTACCAGATTGTTCAAATAAGAAAATATCGGTCATGGTAATTACTTCGCCTTCCATACCGCTGACTTCGGCAATGGTGGTTACTTTACGAGTGCCGTCGCGCATACGTTCTTGTTGCACAATTACATCTACTGCGCTGGCTACTTGTTCACGAATGGCGCGCACTGGTAAATCCATACCAGCCATTAAGCACATGGTTTCGATACGAGCCAGTGCATCACGTGGGCTGTTGGCGTGGGCGGTGGTCATAGAACCATCGTGGCCTGTGTTCATGGCTTGTAACATGTCTAACGTTTCGCCACCACGACACTCACCCACGATAATCCTTTCAGGACGCATACGCAAAGCGTTGATTACTAAATCACGAATGGTAATTTCGCCACGACCTTCAATATTTGGCGGGCGAGACTCTAAGGTGACCACATGCTCTTGGCGTAATTGCAACTCAGCCGCGTTCTCAATAGTCAAAATACGTTCATCAGACGGAATAAAACTAGACAGCACATTTAACAAGGTTGTTTTACCAGAACCTGTACCACCAGAGATAATGATATTCAAACGCGATTCTACACATGCTTTTAGGAACTGCACTGCTTCAGCAGACACAGAGCCAAACTGTACCATCTGGTCAACTGTGATTGGGTTTTTAGAAAATTTACGAATGGTCAGTACAGGACCTACCAAAGAAATTGGTGGAATGACTGCATTCACACGAGAGCCATCTGGTAAACGCGCATCTACATATGGGCTCGATTCGTCAATACGACGACCCAATGGTGCAACGATACGGTCAATAATTCTCATTACGTGGTCATTACTTTCAAACGTAATTGGCACGCGATGAATTTTACCTTTGCGTTCAATGTAAATATTCTTTGGTCCGTTCACCATAATTTCTGTAATAGTGTCATCTTCTAGCAAAGATTGCAAAGGACCAAAACCTAAAATTTCAGCGGCTATTTGTTCAAACAAACGCGCACGTTCTGGGCGTGAGAGAACAATATTTTCTTCGGCAAGAATTTGCTCAAACAACCCTTGAATGGTACGGCGCACTTCGTCTGTGCGGGTCACATCCATTGAGGGGTCAATTTCAGCCAGTAGTTTGTTTTGAACACGAGTCTTCAAATCAAAATATGACCCAGCCTGTGGTGAGGTGATGGGCGCACTGACTCTTCGGGCTTGTAATGAAGATAGGCGAGATGAGTCGCCTCCCCCCCCGCCTGAGCCTGCTTGCCCGCCCCCAGCCGTCCCTTGTTGTTGAGGCGGTTTTGAGTCGCCGCCTTGTTGGGCATTGCCCTGTCCTTGTTCAATACGTCGAAGTAACGACATAATAAAACTCCTTAACGTTTACCAATCGGTGCGCTGTCTTCTGCTTCTAAGGCAGTAACTCGCGCTCGAACTGCTTCAGCCAATGAAAGGATGCCTCTTCCTATTGGTTGAGATTTATTATCTAACATAAATGGTACACCACGATTCACTGCCGTAATTGCAATTTTTTCGTCAAACGGAATCGCAACTGAAATTTCGTGTTTGAGGTTTTCGCTAATTCGTTCTGGCGAAATTGAAATTCGTTTGTCGTAACGGTTCATTGCGAATACAATTCGTTCTTTACTTACACCCATTGTTTGTAACAAATCAAGTAAGGCGCGTGCGTTTTTGATAGCGGGTATTTCTTGGGTGGTAATTAGAACGACTACATCGCTAATGTCTATTGTGGCAAGCACAACCTCTGTTAAGATTGTTGAGGTATCTACTACAACATAAGAATACATGTTTTGTAAAAATTGTAAAACTTTTGTGAATTGTTCAGCCGATACGCGCTCTGCTTGCTCAGGTTTTAAGGGTGCTGCCAGAATACGAATCCCGGAAGCCTCATGCTTTACTAAAATTTCTTCAAGAATTTCAGGTTCTAGGTCATCGACACGTGGGGCTATATCTAATACTGTATTTTTACCTTGTTCGTTGACAAAAATTGCCACATCGCCAAATTGTAAATTGCCATCTACCAAAACTGCGCGGGTATCTTCATTACTTAATGCAATGGCTAGGTTAACAGCAACTGTTGTGCAACCTGTTCCACCTTTAGGGCTATAGACTAGGATAATTTTTCCTTTTGCAACTGGGGCAAATCCAGTCATACCACCTAACATGCCAGGTCCAGAAATACCAACGGATTGCTTTGCGCCTTTGGCTCTTTCGCTATGTGCCATTTCGCCAGCACGTTTAATGGCTGAGATTAATTCATCACCCATTGGCGGTTTTGTCAGAAAATCACGTGCGCCTGCTAACATGGCTCGGCGCATGTAATTTGGGTCGCCTTGCACAGATAATATGACAACTTGAATATGGGGTGATTTTTGGCGAATTTCTTCGGTTGCTGTAATGCCGTCAATATCTGGCATGTTGATGTCCATTAAAATTACGTCGGGGTCCATTTCACTTGCTAGTTGAATCCCTTCGCGCCCACTACGCGCTGTACCCACAACATCTACATCAGACTCAAATTGCAATAACTTGCGGACGTTTTCACGGGTTTCCGCAATATCATCAACAATCAGCACACGAATTTTATCCATATTTTAAAATTATCCATTAATTTTTTATTGCTCTGGAGCAACAGGAGCATCATTCGGTAGCACAGGTGAAATCAAAGTAGTAAGTGCTGGTTGCATGGCGTAAGGCAGTTTGGCTGGCACTGGAATATTGTATTGGCTCAACAAGAATTGCAAGGTTGAGGCTTCGGTTTCAATACGTCTGTCGTCACTTGGGTTGCGCAAAGTTAACATGAGTTTTGCGTTTGAATAAACCAAGTAAGAAAGTGTAATTGAGTCTTGTGGGGTAACGACCAATGTTACTATATCTGGCGCTACAGGCGCGGCAGGCTGGGCATTGGGGTCTTGTTGTTGTTCTGGTGTAGCAACCGTAGGCACAAGCGGGAAGTTACCTAACTTCAAAACGACTACATCTTGTAACAACATTTGACATACCAAACGTGGGCGTTGCGCTTCAGAAGGGATGAGATAATATGGTTGCTGAACTGATGGGTCTAACTCCAACCTACCTTGTGCAGTGCCAGAAGCCGCTACACCTAAAGAAAGAATAGGCAAGCCTTGCACTTGAAAACCAGCGCCTTCTTGCCCTTGTACGCCACCGCCGGAGATATTTCCCAGACCAGTGCCTGTGAGAACAGCCGTAAGGTTAGGAAGGATAGTTTGGTACGAAGGGTCAACATCAACAAAGAGCAAACAAGCGTTTACATTTACACGTGCGCCATCATTAACAGCATAACCAGAAACAGATAAGCGGTCAGTTGGAATAGACATGGCAGTCATACCCGGTGGGATTAAAGATGCCCATTCAGGACCAGATACAGGCACAGCGGATGTAGCATCTGAGACCATGCTTTCGGTGATAACCACGCCTTGGTCCAGCGGGAATTTTGCCACTTTCCCAATCAGAAGCGGAAGTTCATCTAAGGTGAACATGACAGCCACAAGGTTCTCTTGTGGTACGCGTAAAGTAGCCAATACATCTTCTGTAATGGGCGCGCCCTGAGCAATATTTTGGGCGGCATAGTACACATCTACATATACAGGTCCTGTTTCTTCTGGCGGTTGTGTTGTTAAGTTTAAGATTTGATTAAGTGCTACAAAGCCCACTATCAAACCAATAATAATAATTAAAAGTATCAAAATCAGGGTACGACCACGACGCATAATCTGCTCCTCTCAGCAAGACCTTTATTTGTGCTGGTAGTTATATCATGTTCATTATACAAGAAAAATGTCAAAAACATATTATGGAGCAATGACAAAAAGTACTACTATTTGAGGCTTAACAATACTGTTAAGCCTTTTGGGCTAAGAACGCGCAGGAACCATGAAAGAAATTCTTGCCCCAGCACCGATGGTACTATCAATTTCAAAATTTCCACCTAGCATTTCAGCCCGTTCACGAATTAACTTTAACCCAAGGTTAGAAGACTCTTTCAAGGTCTCTGGGTCGAAACCTTTTCCATTATCTTCAACGCTGATGCGTAAATTATCACTGCCTAAATCTAAGTGTGCTTTGACACTGGTTGCCTGACTATGCCGAGCCGTATTCCCTAGCAATTCTTGAAAAGCACGGAAAATCATCACTTCGATATATGGTTCAAAACGGCGTTCTGTACCAGTAATCGTTAGGCTCACTTCTAAGCCAGTTTGTTCTTTGAATGCTTCTGAGTATTTCTTAATGGTGGGGGCAAGTCCAAGGTCATCTAACATCATGGGGCGCAATTCAAAAATAAAATTGCGTACTTTTTGAAAGGTACCCATAGCAGAATTTTTCAAATTCCCTAATTCTTCTTTTGCCTGTGCGGCATCAACGTCTAAAAGGCGCATAGCAATTTCGGTCTGCAAAATAAAGTTAGATAATGCCTGTGCGGGACCATCGTGCATTTGACGAGATAGTCGCTGACGTTCTGACTCTTGGGCATTAACTATCATCTCAATGCCTGCCATTTGGCTTTTTGCACCAACAGATGCAGACGAACCATCTCCATCTCCGTTCCCAGATGAAAGTAATTTTTCTAAAGTTGCTTTGTATTTTTCAAGATGCGATTTGTCATTTTGTAATTTTTCTAACTGACCACGCATCACAAATAATCTTTGTTGTGCATCTAAGGCAGAGTCATACGCCATTTTAATTTCATCCACATTGCCGCCCTGTTTTTGAGATTGTTGCAAATGAGAAGTAATAGCAGTATTTCTTTGGGTTAGTTTTGATAACTCCCCTTGGCTCTGTTCAATCATCAATGTCACTTCGCGCAAGGCACGTTGTGTTTCGGTAAGTTCGTTTTGAAAATCAATCGCTTCTTCAGACATACAACTACTCCTGAATATCTGTATCTCTTAATGTAACCCAGCCACGCTTCAAAGCATAGACGACGGCTTGGGTACGGTCTTCCACACCAAATTTTCGCAAAATAGCAGTGACGTGATTCTTAACGGTTTGGTGACTGATACCAAGCAAAGCAGCAATTTCTTTATTGCTCATGCCACGCACTACCGAAGAGAGCACTTCCATTTCACGCTCAGACAAAGGATGAAAAGGCGTACCAGGCTCACTATAAGAACGACGCGCGCCTTCCATCTTTTCTTCAATCCACAATTCAAGTTCACGTTTTGTAAAAACATTATTTGCAAATACATATTTCCCCTCAGCCACTTCACGAATAATACGCGCCAGTGATTGCGGTTCAATATTTTTAGAACAATACCCATGCGCACCAGCCAAAGCGGCGTGAATGGCTTGTTCAATATCATCATAACCTGTCATCAAAATGATGCGTGTACCGAGGCGGTCTTGTGAAACTTGATGTGTAATTTGCTGACCATTCATGCCGGGCAAATTTACATCCAACACTGCTACGGTTGGTTTTTTGGTTTGGATTAAATTCAACGCTTCATCGCCGACTGCTGATTGGGCAATGATTCTCATATCTGTTTCTAGCGAGAGGGCATCTACTACGCCTTGTCGAAACAGCGGGTGGTCATCTACGATGAGTAATGTAATTTGGTTCATCCCGAAGGATTCTCTCTTCTTTGTTATGGCGTTTTGTAAAATGTATTAGGCATTAGAGAATGCGCTATTACACAATATGGCTATTTTAACCCATTATGGGCTTTTCCACCGATAGACTGTCATATTTTGTTCGCCAAGTGCAAGGGTAAACGGAGCGCCTGTAACAAACACAACTTCTAAATTTGGGACGATTTCAGGGTAAAACCATGGGAATACAATTAGATAATCTGCGCCTCTTTCATTTAAGAATGCTGTTAACTTTTCTTCATCACGAATGAATGGGATGACTTCTGGCGTGATTAAGCCTGCTAAATCTATTAATGGGTGGTCGTCAAAATAACCTAACGCGCCAATATCGTGTGCGGCGATGATTTCGCCCGCGGGAATATTTTCTGCGACCCATTTCGCGGAATCTACCATTTCGGTTTCGATGATGGCTACGTCTTGAGCGTAAGTTCTTGCTCCAAATAATAAAAATCCAAAAGCAAGCATAACAGCACTGCCACGCCAAACCGTTTGCCCCACCCAATGATAACGACCAAATGTTTTGCTTTTATCAAATTCAGCGAAAGCAAGTAAACCAAATAAAAATAAGATGGGCATGGCTGGCATGAGGTAACGCCCATGTTGATAGACAGGCAAACGAGATGTGTAAAGATAAAGATACCCTAAACACCATAGAATTGCGGCAATGCTCCCCCACATTCTTGCACGAATTGATTTAACTATCCAACTGACAATGCCAGGCAGTAAAACTAAACTAGCACCGACAAACAGTTGCAAAGACATTCGCCCTAAGCGAGTGAGAATTGGGATTTTAGTCCAGCCTTCGTATTCGGCTTGTTTGGCGTAAAACGTATTTGGCATGGGTGTGCCACCAATAGCAAGGTTGAAGAGCAGATAAAAAAGAAAAATGGAGCCAAAGCCAATTAAAACAGGAAGAAAGGCTTTTATGCGTGAGCGCATATCACTCTCATTAAAAAAGATAGTGAATGCAATTGGTGCGAGCAGTGTTAAACCATCGGGGCGAATCCAAACTGACAATCCAGCAAGCAAGCCTAAGGTCAGGTAACGAGGCGAGTTTGTCATCAAGAGAATCAAAACGGTTGTGGCGATTAATCCATGCAATAAAGTTTCCATGCCTGAAAGCGCCGACCAACCAAAATGCCAATCAAACGCGATAAAAATTCCGACCCATGGAAAACGCGGGCGATAGGTTTCGATTAAGTTGCGAACTGCCCATTCGCATAAAACTGCTAGAAAAAATAAAATGAGAATGCCGAGAAAATATGTCCAAATATATGGCGCGAGGTTGAGCAAAAAACCAACTGCAAGCAATGCTGACCATAACGGCGCGGTGGAGCCTGCTGATGGAATGCCAACGCGAAACGACCATTCGCCATGTTGTGCGAGGTTGCGAGCATAAGTGAGATGAATCCATGAATCATCTAATGGGAAACCGATGATATGCGTGAAGTGGCTGGTGATTAAATAAATAAATGAAATAATTAAGACAATGATTGCAAGAATGGAAAAATCTTGCGGGGAAAGTTTAGGGGTTGATTTTGAAAATGTTTGCACCATGAACTTCACCTAGAAAAATAAAATTTGGATTTTCATTTGGACTTTCTAATAAATTTTTGAGAGAACTTAATGTGGCGGCGGGTTCTAAAATTAAATATTCGGCATTGAATTGTTTTGAGACGGCGAGAATCGCATCTGTGCCACCATAGGGAATAGAAACTGCTGAACGACCTGTATCAAGATAATATAACGGCGCATCCCATACAATGACGACATCTTCTGTTTCACTTCCATTCTTGACTAGGAATTGTTCCACCGCGACATAGTTTGTTTCGCCTTCGCCCCATCCCAATTGAAAAATGCGAATGTAAGCGACAAAAAATGTGAGGATAATTGTGACTAAGACTAAACTACTTGTAAAAATAATTCTGCCACGTTCATCACCCCAATTTCGTTTTCGTAATGAAGCGAGAATTGAATCTAAACCTAAAGGCGCAAGCACCCACCACATTGGTTGGAATGCCGCGCCAGCATGGAAGAATGCTCCACGCACGCCAGCGAATGGGAAGAGAAATGTCATTACGAAAAATAAAATCAACCAAGCAATGACTGCGAGTTTGACTCGTATATCTTTACGAAAATAAATAATGCCAGCAATGATGAATGGAAATAAAATGATTCCACCATGTGCGGCGAAAGCACTTTGTAAATTGTTATTAATTGCCCATAATCTGTCATTCCAAATATTTTCCCAGCCGTATTCGAGAAATGATTCTTTGGTCAATGCTTCGGGTGGATAGATAAATGTCTGGTCGTAGTTTTGAAGCCACAAGGCGCGACTTCCGCCGGGCGCCATGAGTGTTCCGAAAGTTGTCAGGTTGCGATAATACCAAGGCGACATAATGAGTAGAAAGCCGAGGAGGGATATTAGTAAATTAGTAATTGGTAATTGGAGATTGGAGATTGGAGATTTAGAGGATTGGAGAATTTTTTTGGCGTTGAATAATATAAATAGAAAAGTGATGCCGAGCCAGAGTAAGCCATCGCTACGAGATAATGATAAAAGCCCTGCGAGGATGCCGAGGATAAAATAATGTTTTCCCTCACCCCCAACCCTTCTCCCGCTGGAGAAGGGAGTCGTTCCCTCACCTATCACCTCTCTCCCAGAATCGGGAGAGGGGAATTGAAGCAGTTTTGTTACAACTATAAAATACAATCCGCCGAAGAACATAAACAGACTAAAGTTATCTGTCACGCCAACGAAGGGGGCATGGTAGACAGAAAAAATGGCAAAGACTGCTGAGATGATTGCCATATCCTTTCGTTTCGAGAATAAATATGCCAAATGCGCTGTGATTGGAACAACAAGCGCGGCAATAATAATGAAAGGGATTCTTGCAACTGCATAACTTGTATTGTTCAGCAACCACATTGGAATTGCAGAAACAATAGAAGCAAGCGGAAACCAATAGGTATGTGATGGATGTGGAAGCGATTTTGTGCCATCTAAATAATTCCAGAGATACGGTTCGTTGAAGCCTTTGCCTGTAGCGAGTTGGATTCCGCCAGCGTAGTAATATTCCGAATCTAAATAGCCAGGCTTGGATTGAAATTGGGCACAGATGATGGGTAGGATTAAGCCAGAAAGAAAGAGGAGGAGGTAGGTGCGGAAGTTCATGATGAGTGAAGAGTAATTCGTGATGCGTAATGCGTAAAATGCTCTTTACGAATTACGTTTTACGCATTAATTGGTGGTCTCGATATGCCCTTCGCAAAAAATGCTCAGGGCTACTCGACCACCGGGTTGTTATGTTTTCGTCAAGTCTGCCCAGAGGCGCGGAGGACGAAGTGCCCACCAGCGAATCCAGTATAAGCCAATGACGGCAAAAAGCGGAAGGAATAAGTAGAGAATATCTCCAGTCAAATTTGTTAGGGGAGGAAAAAGATATAAACCCCAAGGAAACGCGAAAAGAAGGACCAAGAGAAGAATTGTTAGAGCCGAACCAATTTTCCAGCGGTCATAGACGATGGAAAATATCAAAGCCAGTGGAATGATTAATATAGAAAGATGTTCCATTTCAGTGCGGAAACCTAACAATGGCGCAATGGCAAGGGCTAAACAACAAACCCAATAAAATCTTCTATCATCGGCTTCGGGGATGCGATTCCATTCGTAGCCATAAGCAATGATGAGTATGATGATAATTATCCATGCCGCGATTCGTCCATAAGCAGGGAAAATATTTTGCAGAGATGTAAAAATGGAAAAGCCAAAGTCTGCCCTTAAGTTATTCATGCCAGCGCGTAAATATGGAATGAACCAATCGGGATATAAAAAGAATGAAACAGCGAGTAATACAAATGAGAGCATGAAAAATCCAGCAAAGACACGGGTGCGATTTTCTTTATAACAACGATAGGCAATTAATAATAGAAATGGCAAACCGACTTCCCAATAATATAAAGAGACAGCAAATAATGCCCCAAGCAATTCATCTTGTTCGTTGTATAAAGTGATTAACATACCTGCGTAAATTAATCCAAGAATCAAAACGGGGTTGGCTTCTAAAATGGCTTGAAAGGTATAAAAATTCAAAACACAAAAGATAAAAAATAAAATCCAAAACCAACGCGGAACTTCCCAACTTGTTAATCGCAAACTGAGATAAACAAGCGCGAACAAGGCAAGTTGTAAAACTAAAGTAAAAATAGCACGAACCAACTCCACGTCAGAAAGAAGCGCGAAAGGAAAATAAAGCAGAAGGATATGAAAAGGCGTATCTAATATATAAACTTCATCGCCCGCTCGAATCGAATCATCATAAACAATGTTTTGCACACGCTCAGGAATCAATCCACTGTATGGGTCGGTTTGTTCAAACAAAAATCCACGCGCGGCAACCCAATGCACATAAAAATCTCCGCCGCCGTTTGGAAGCGTGAGATTGACATACACTAAACCTGTTGCGATGATGAGAAAAAGAATCGTAACAATGATGATGAATTGATAATCGCGCGTGGTTAATGAATTTGATGGAGGTTGAAAATTCATACCCTCACCCTAACCTTCTCCCATTTTGGGAGAGGGAATCTTAAAGCGGAAAATAGGTCGGGTTGGTGAGTTGCGCGCAACTTCTTTGAAGCCTGCATCACTAAATGCTTTTGCAGAACCTGTGAACATAAATGGCGGCGCTTGTTTTGTTTTTGAATCGACTGGATAGCCTTCAACAATTTTTGCGCCATTATTTTTTGCATGTTCCACTGCGGCTTTGATTAACTCAACACTGATTCCTTTGTTGCGATGTTTTTTCTCAATAAAAAAGCAAGTGATTGACCAAACTTCTTTATCGTCAATGGGTTTGAGAACTTTTGAATGCGCGAGTCTTGGATATTCTTTTCGCGGCTCAATCGCAATCCATCCAATTGGATAACCTTCGGAATATGCTAACAAGCCTGGATTTTTTTTCGCATCAACCACTGACTTCATTATTTGTCTGTTCCCGTCGCCTTTGTTTCGGCTGAAGGCTTTTCCGCGCAGTTTCCAATGCATACACCAACATCCGCCACATGCGCCGTTATCGCCGAAAAGCAATTCAAAGTCGCGCCATAGTTTTTGTGTGAGTGGATGAAAGGATAAATCTAATTCGTCAATTCGGTTTGTCATGGTTTCCTTTTAATTCACCAGAGATGAACAGAGATAAACAGGGATTCAACATCTATGTTCATCTCCGTTTATCTCTGGTTGATTTTATCTTCCTTCAATCAAATGTTCATGGTCGAGTTTGCCAGATGTCCACTCTTTGACTTGTGACAACATCACAGCAACGAAAATTAAAACACAACCTATGATTTGTAATGTGACCAGCGTTTCATTTAATATCAACCAACCTGCTAACACAGCAAAGACCGCTTCAAGGCTGAGAATCAGCGCGGCGTCGGCGGGAGGCGTGTGACGTTGTGCCCAAATCTGAAGCGTGTAACATAATCCTAGTGAAAAGAAAGCAGTATATCCAATTGCGAATAATAACGGCAAATCAAATTGCATAGCAGGCTCAGCGACAAATCCCACGCCGAGATTCAAAACTCCGCACACGATTAACTGACCGACAGAAAATGTAAGCGCTTCAAACTTGGATGCAAACTTGCCGAGCAAGATAACATGAATCGCCCAAAACATTGCACCGATTAATTCAAGCAAATCACCAAACTGAATGTGAAAACTTCCGCCAGTAGAAAGTAAAAACGCACCAAGCATTGCCAAAACAACGGCGACGATATAAATCCAATGTGGTTTTTCGCCCCAGAAAAAAAATAAGAGAATTGGAATTAAAACGACATACAAACTGGTGATAAAGCCCGCGTTGCCTGCGGTTGTATATAACATACCCGCTTGTTGAAACGCCGCGGCGATAAATAAAACAAACCCTGCAATCACCATCCACATCCATTGCGGACGTGAAATTTTTTGGCTTTGAAATATTTTCCATGCAAATGGCAAAACGACCAAGCCTGCGAGTAAATATCTGTAGCCATTAAATTGATACACACTCCCCAACTGACCCGCGACTCGTTGTGCGACAAATGCCGAACCCCAGATGATGGAAATGATAAATAATGTTATGTCTGCTTTTAGGCGCATGAGAAAAGTTTTTCCTTTGGAAGAAGGATTTTACTGTATTAAATGAATTTGATTTTCATGCTAAACTTAATCAAGAATGACTATTCAAAGCAGTACACAAATCGGAAACATCATCCGCAATGCGGTTGCCTTTAATGTCAAGAATTGGTCTGGTGACAAGATGAATTCAGATTCCCTAATTCAATCAGTAAACGAGTTTTTTGCCGTTTTGGAAAATCGAAAAATTGATTACGTTCTCGTTGGTGGCATTGCGATTCTTCATTATGTTGAAGGGCGAAATACAGAAGATTTAGATTTGTTGATGGCAGTCTCTTCGCTTGAAAAATTACCTGAACTAAATATCACGAGTCAAGACAATGATTTTATTCGTACAAATTATGGTCAATTACAAATTGACATTTTGTTGACGAAAAACCCGCTCTTCAAAGAAGTTCACAGCAAATATTCAAAAATACAAAAATTTCTAGACCGCGACATTCCACTGGCAACTGTAGAAGGTTTATTGTTATTAAAACTTTATGCCTTACCTTCTTTATATCGGCAAGGGAATTTTGCACGCGTCGGCATTTATGAAAATGACATTGCCACTTTGCTCCATTATTATCAAGTAAATGTTGAAACTTTGGTAAATGAATTGTCAAAGTATGTGAATGAATCAGACTTATCAGAGATAAAAAGTGTTTTGACTGAAATTCAAAATAGAATCAAAAGATTCAAAAAATGAGATTTATATACTTCCCAATTGACCTGCGACTTGTTGTATAGCAAATGCTAACCCCAGATGATAGAGATGGTAAATAAGGAGAATAATTGATGTCGGATATTTCCCGCCTTGTTAAGATGCTCCAAAACGAAGACCATAACAAAAGGTATGAAGCTTGCGAAGAATTACGCGTGAGTCAAATATCACTTCCTCAAGAAGCTATTGATGCTCTAATTATTGCCGCAAATGATAATGACCGCGATGTGGCAGATGCAGCAGAACGCGCACTCGCACTCCACACTTCTAATACTTATAATAACTCCAACAAAAAAGATGCAAGTACCTCTTCTGCTTCAAAAATTAATACTAGTATTGCCAGTTTCATCATTATTATGATTATTATGTTTTGGTGTATGGCTTCCATTCCTTCAGATTCGTCTCCTGAAAGTTACGAAATCAGAGGAAATTTAATGATGGCGGCGATGGTATTTGCTCCATTCATCTTAGTTCCACTAATAATAGTGATATTTATCATTATTAGTGGCAAAAAAATTTCAAATTCGAAATCGCAGGAAAATTCAGACGAGCCTTCTACAAAGTAGTTATTAACTTGCGAAAATACAAAACTAATTTAGAAAAATAAATTGCGGTCACACTCCCCTTCTTCACAATCCCTAATTACATCCCAACATGTCCCAACCCCAACGAATTATCTTATATTGTCTCGCCATCATCGCCAGCGTGGCATGGATTGGAATCTCCGCGCAGCCGAATGCCGTCACAAACGGATTTGCCCCACAAGAAGGTTTCTCCGCGCCTGATTTCAGTTTGAAAACACCAGATGGTGAAACGTTCACACTGTCAGAACTTAAAGGCAAAGCCGTGCTGATTAATCTGTGGGCAACGTGGTGTCCACCTTGTCGTGCTGAAATGCCCGCCATGCAAACATTGTATGAAGAATATGAATCTCAAGGCTTAGTGATTT
Source organism: Anaerolineales bacterium (assembly GCA_016789365.1). Lineage (GTDB taxonomy): Bacteria > Chloroflexota > Anaerolineae > Anaerolineales > Villigracilaceae > Villigracilis. The sequence goes on along the minus strand of JAEURH010000008.1, from coordinate 32,336 downwards.
TAGCAATCAACATGACCTATCAAGATTATCCGCTTGCTATTGTGCCATTCGCAAATGAATACGGACTCACCTTTCCAATTCTATTAGATGAAACAGGCGAAACCGCCGCCGCATATCAATTACGTTCATTGCCATCGTCTTACTTTATCAATCGAGCAGGCATCATCACCGAAGTAGTCATTGGCGGACCAATGTCAGAAGCGTTATTACGCACACGCATTGAAAAAATTTTAGAATAAACATCTATCCAAGTGAGCAAATCAGGACGCAGAAAAACGCTGATTCACGCTGAAAAAATAAAAATCTGCGTTTTCTGCGTTCATCAGCGTCCAAAATAATCCTTGTCCCAAATTGAGATAGAATAAAAAATCCATGCTTGAATTATTTCGCAATCTCTTCGCTCCGCCTCGCCATTTGATTTTGCTTGTGCTTGCTATTTGGCTTGGCACTACACTTGCAGAAAAACGCGCCGAACGTTTCAACATCAATAAAGATGACATCAGCACCATCATTTATTATGGTTTCATTGGCTTTATCATCGGCGGGCGTTTATCTTTTGTTTTACAAAACATCACCGCATTCATTCAAAGCCCGCTTAGCATTTTTTCCGTCAACACAGATGTATTCGATACCTTCGGCGGCATCGTCACATTTATCATCATCACACTCATCATCATGCAACGCCGCCAACTTTCTTTTTGGTCAACAGCCGATTCGCTCACACCATTTTTTGCAATTTTATCTATCGGATTATCACTAAGTCATCTCGCGGCAGGCACAGCCTTTGGGATTCCAACCTCACAAACTTGGGGCATTGATTTATGGAATGCGGCACGTCACCCGACTCAAATCTACGCCTTCATCGCTTCATTCTTGACTTTCAGCCTGCTCTGGTTCCCCAAACTGAATCTTCCCTCAGGCATTTACTTCCTCATCTTCGCATCGCTCACATCTGCATCACAAATTTTTCTTGGCATGTTCCGCGCCGATTTAACATTGATATTCAACGGCATTAAACAAGAACAAGTTATTTCATTAATTGTTTTGATAATTTGCTTTGTATTAATTGAAATGCGCCTCAAACCAATCCGTAAGACTAATTAGACTGGTTACGGATTCGGCAAAACAATTGGAGTTAACGTCACAGTCGGTTGCGGAATTGGCGTTGGGGATAAATCAATCCAGCCGCTATAAAAGAAATATTCAGATAAAAATTGCGTTCGTTCTCTCTCATTCATCGGGCGCGGACGAGAAAAATCTTCCAACATCGCAGTCAATAACTCCACGCCTAAATATTTTCCATCGTAAAAAACATGGCGGTCAATAAACTCGCGGCGCGTTTCATCAATGATAGAACCATTGGGTAACTCATACGTCATTTGGTCAAAAAATAAATTTCCCAAACCATAATGGATAAATGTATCGCCGCGAAATTCCATCAAGTGTGGATAATGCGCTTGGCTTCCGCTCACAATCGTCGCGCCTGCATCGGCTACCGTTCGGAAATCATTTTCATGCGCATAACACGGACCAACGTGATAACACTCTTCATGCTGAAACGTAAATATCACCATATAACCTTGTGATGTTACATCTTTTATTTGTTGCGTAAAAAATTTATAATTGCAATTTGCCGCACCAGGTTTTTTATCTGTTGCTTTTACAAACGTATAACCGCGTTTTCCATTGCACCCCATAAACGCAATTTTATTTCCATTCACTTCTAACAACACAGGCAAACGCGCTTCGTCTTCGTTTGCTCCGCCACCATAATACGGAATATTATTTTGTTTATAAATTTCCAACGTATCCAACATGGCTTGTGTGCCACGGTCTGCAAAATGGTCACCTGTTAGTTCAACAATATCTGTGCCAACATATTGCAACAATTCAAAATATTTTGGGTCACTGCATAAAATGAAATTTGTATAACCCGGCGTTGGGTATGGGCAACTCGCATCAAACGGCACTTCGTTACTAATGTGCGTAATGTCCGCGTTGTATAACCAATCGTAAATTAATTCGCCCGGGCGTGTTATGCCTTTTGTTTCCATTGTAAATGCTGTGGCGCGCACCAATGCCGTTACACCTGTCAATACCACTGTGGTTAATTTTGTTTCATCGCGATTTGATTTTGGTAATTCAAAATTTTCCGTTCCAAAAACAATTTTCAATTCATAAACATTTTCATCAAAATCTTTACGGATTGGCGATTGATTATCAACACTTAATACTTTCCATTTTGGATTTATTTCTTCAAACGGGATGATTGCCCAAACAGATGAATCATTCCACGCTTCATCTAATATTTGATTTGAATCAACGCTTCTTACTTGACTTCGACTTGGTTCTCCCCATTTGGCAGTAAACGCTCGTAAAGTTGATTCTGCCATGATTAACTTGCGCTCGGCAGACTCCCCTTTCCAGATAGCAATCAAGTTTGACGAAGCAGTATCATCTGTCACCGTAGGGAAAGAAGCGACCAGCGCGTAAATCCATGTCGCACCTGAGTCAGATATATCTAATGTTTGTGTTGCTAAATTTTTATCATCAACAATTGGAACATCAAAAGCTTGAGCAAGTTCACGCAAATCATCTGGCACGGAATCGCTAATCCACAATGCGGGCGGCAATGGCGTTGAGGTGACAGTCACTTCTGAAGTGACTGTCACCTGTAGTGTAGATGTGACTTGTGGTGTTGGCGTTGAACAAGCAACGAGCAATAAGCAAAATAAAATTGTAAAATATTTTTTCATTTAACTTTTTATAGTTGAAAGTGTATAACTTTTCAATGCTTCATTATCAATCGTTACACCTAAGCCTGCATCCGTTGGTACATTGATTGTTGAATCAGCATTCAATACAAAACTTTCGTTGGTTATATCTTTTTTGTAATAACGATTCGATGCAGAAACATCGGCAGGCAAAATAAAATTTGAAAGCGTTGCCAATGCCAAATTTGATGCACGACCGATACCAGTTTCTAACATGCCACCGCACCAAACAGGAATATTATTTTCTTGGCAAATATCATGCGTTTGAATGGCTTGACTCAATCCGCCTAACCTACCCGCTTTGATGTTAATAATTTTGCAGGCTTTCATTTCAATGGCGTATCGTGCATGGCGTGGCGTGATAATGCTTTCATCCAAACATATCGGCGTTTTGAATTGCGCTTGAAGTTTATGATGGTCCCAAATATCATCTTCAAATAATGGTTGTTCGATTAATAATAAATTCAAATCATCTAACGGTTGTAAAGTTTTTGCATCATCCATTGAATAAGCAGAGTTCGCATCCACCTGTAATCTTAAATTTGGAAATTGTTGGCGAACCGCTTTTGCATCTTCAACATCTCGATTTGGTTTGATTTTTATTTTTACACGCGCATAGCCTTGATTCACATAATCTTGTGTTGTTTTTACTAATGCCTCTTTTGATTCTTGAATCCCAATCGAAACACCCACTTCAACTTTATCTCTCATGCCACCGAATAAATCTTTGAGTGATTTATTCTCGCGCTTGCCGAGTAAATCCCAAATTGCCATTTCTACACCTGCTTTGGCAAGGTGATGACCGCGAATGCCATTAACTTTATTTTGAAAGTCGTTTGCGTCTTTTATATCTTTGCCAATGATTAATGGAAAAATAAAATCTTTGATAACGTGAATGGAAGTTTGAGCAGTTTCGTAACTATAGCCAGGGTCACGCGCGGCGACACATTCACCATAGCCAATTAATCCCTCTGAACGAATTTCGATAATGACACATTCACGATTGGTTTCACGTCCGAAAGAAGTTTCAAACGCTGAAACCAATGGCATGGAGATGTGATGTAAAGTGATGGATTCTATTTTCATATTTAGTCATTTCTATAAGACCCCGTAGGGGTCAAATGATTATAGATTGAATATTGTTGCGTGTAAAACCCCGAAGGGGTGTCATAAATTTTCAAAATTATGTCATCCCTACGGGATTTTTTAAACAATTGCGTGCTTTCTATAATCATGCCATCCCTTCGGGATTGAGAAAATTATTTTCCCTTAGCGATAAATTCAACCGAAAGAATTTGCCGTGTGGTTTTTGTGTAATAGACTGCATACACATCCCCTTGCATAATTTCAATTAAGGCAGGGTTGGCATTGCTGAAAGATTCTCCGCCAATGTGCATTTCGTAACTGGAAACTTTCTGGCGCTTGTGCATTGGGTCAGTGGCAGAGCCTGATAATTTTTCAACTTTCACAAATTGCACTTCACCTTCCACTTTTTGCACGGAATAATCTACTTTTGTGAATAATCCTCTGCTAAACAAAGAGCCGAAAAACATGGCTAAGATTAATCCAACCCATGATGGGATGCTGGTGGAGTCAGAAAAAACTTTGTAGGCAAAGAATAAGGTAAAGGCTAAGCACACAAGAAAAAATCCAAGTATGACGCGGTTTGCGAATTGGTCGTTTGAAATTATCTTTTTTTCTTGTTTGGGAGAAAGTCTACCTGCGCGGTTGGCAATTAAATCTGAATCATCAAATGCAAAATAACCCTTGATTTGGTTTTCGGACATAGGTTCCTTTATTCTGTTTTTACTTCGCTGGGGTCATCATCTATTTTTAGATTTTTTAGCGCATCACTTAAACTGGTTGCTTCAACGCGCATACCAGGTGCAGGTGTGCCACAAAATGGGCAGATGTTCCAAGAGAGTTCCATAAACTTTGAACAGTTATGGCAAGTCTTTTTTAATTTGGTATGGCAGTTCGGGCAAATTTGCCAATCTTCTTTGACTCTTCTTTCACAGCCTGGGCATAATGGTAAATCTTCTAATGCTTGAAGCAACGCTTCTTCTTCCAGTGTGTGTTGATATTCTTCTTCTAAAGTTCGTGGTGGACGCAAAATTAAATAAACCAAAACACCCGGTAAATTTAATACAGCAACAAGCAACGCGGCGAGTGTTTGAATCAATGGGTCACGCGTGCGAGCGCGGATGTCACGATACGTCCATATCACTAAACTCACCCACAAGGCAATGATGAATGCGCCTGCAAATGCGGTGAGTACGAGTGTGAGACTGCTGAGGAAGACAGGGTCGAATGTCATAGAGGTATTTTATCACTGTAATATATGTCATTGCGAGGAGTGACGAAGTCACGACGAAGCAATCTTATGATTATGTTGGGGATTGCTTCGCCCTTATGGTCTCGATACGCCATAAAAGCAAGTTCGTGGCTACTCGACCAACAGGCTCGCAATGACATAAAAATTAAGGTGTTCTAAATTCAAATCTCCATTCGGTGCCATTATTTGTATAAAGAGATGTCGTTCCCATCACTTGATAAAAAGTTTGCCCAGGGCGTAAGAAGATGGGGTCGCCTGTTAAAGAGGTAAACAAAAGCGGTTGATTTTCTTCGGCGCGAATCCAATAGGCGGGGATGGCAAGCCCATCACGATAAACAATGGCATTACCGTAATCTATCAAGTCAATGTTATAGACTTCATCTTCAGAATTATATGTGTTTGCAAAAATATGCGGGACGAAAAGCACAATCACGTTCTCTGCTGTAATAGGGAAACCTGTCAAGTCGTCGGTCAACGGAGCATACGATTCAGCATTGCCACGCACCAAGTCTTTCGCTTCTTGGTAACGAACATAATTTTTTGCGATCGGGTCATATTCCCAATAGTTATAGTTATAGGCTGAATAATATGAGTAAATTCTAGTGGCAGTTAATTGAGATTGCGGAATTTCTTCAGAGAAAAAGCCACCACTGATAACTTGCGGAGAATTATCTAAACCTTTTCTTTCAATACAAGCATCCCATTTGAGCATGTTGAAAAATACGTTGTTATAGGCATCGCGTTTGTATGGACCAATAAAATATGGCGGACATTCGCCAATGCCAACGCTCACTAGATATGGGTCTAAGTCTGTGGATTTGAGATAATTTAATTCACGCGCATCTGCGCCTTTGAACATAAGAAAAGAGTGATACATGCGAGCGATATGCTCATCAAAATATCTGCCAGAACGAACGGGACCGACTCTTTCTACGTTGTTGCTGTAAAACACTGCAATAAATCTGGTATCTCCCCATTCGATGTAATATTCAAAAGCCACGTCTGCTAGCGAAAGCCCTGATTGCGGACGAACATAATCGGGTGAGTTGCCAATTTTTATAGCAAGTGGTCTGCGCTGTAATAAAGTTGGGTCGCTGACTGCTAACCCAGTTAAAGGATTGTACGTCACCAAATTATTTTGAGCAGATGGATTTACTTCGACAGGAACATTTACATTTTCTTGAATCACATATTTGGTTGGGTAAGGTGTAAAGGTTGGCATGGCTTGCGGTGTGGTTAAGGCAAGGTATGGGTCTGGAGAGTCAACTGTCTGGGGTTGAAAAGGTGTGGGTGTAGGCAAATTGCTTGTGGGAACAGTAGCAGGTATCAGGTCAGGTGATGAAGCGGTAGGGGAAGCGCAGGAGATGATGAAGAGTCCGAGAAATCCGAATAGTCTTATTAGTCTAAAAAGTCTGAAAGGTCGGGAGGTCATGGAAGGATTGTACCAAAGAGGATTATGTCATTGCGAGCCGCCGCTCTTGCATTTTGGCGGCGAAGCAATCTTAAGATTAATTGGGGATTGCTTCGCCGCGCTAAAGCGCTCCTCGCAATGACATGATGAAAACTGTTACAATTAACTTATCTCATGCTCATTTTAATTTCTTGTCTTTTATTTTTTGTGGCGGCACTGGCATTAATTGCTTTGCGAATTTTTCGCCCCGAAGCGCGTTACACATGGTTGGTGGCGGTGGGCGGCGCGATGTTTGGATTTGTCAGCGTGTTTTTGTGGCTGACACAATTGCCGATAAATTTAAGTTTGCCCGGCGTACCAACATTGGATGCGTTCAATTCATCTTTGATTTTTACTGCTGATGGAATTTCATTTCCGTTTGCGCTTAGCATTGCCGCGTTGATTTTATCTATTTTATTAACAGCGGTTACGCAACCTGTTTATATCAACACATCGGTTTGGGCAGGCACATTGGCTTTGGGTGGAGCGGGCATTTTAGCAGTGACAGCCAATAACCCGCTGACGTTGTTATTGCTATGGGCGGTTTTAGATTTAACAGAATTAATTATTCATTTGAGTTCAGTCAATGGCGCAGGTAACAACGAAAAAGTTGTCATTTCTTTTTCAACGCGTGCGTTTGGTATTGGCTTTTTATTATGGGGAAGCATGACCAGCATAGCCGAAGCCAATACATTTGAATTTCAATCTATGTCTGCCAGTGCTGGTTTATTTTTAGTGATTGCATCTGGCTTGCGTTTAGGTGTGCTTCCATTACATTTACCATATTCACCCGAATCAAATTTGAGGCGTGGGTTCGGTACTGCGTTGCGATTAATTTCATCCGCATCTAGTTTAATTTTGTTAGGTCGTATTCCAGTTGGAATATTAACTTCAAGCCTCACGCCTTTCTTAATCATATTAACTTTAATCGCCGCAATATACGGCGGCTGGTCATGGCTTCGCGCGCCAGATGAGTTAGATGGTCGCCCAAATTGGGTAATTGGCATTGCCTCGCTTGCTATTCTTTCAGCATTAAGTGGTAATCCAATTGGTGCAGTAGCATGGGGTTGTGCATTAATACTTGTAGGTGGCGCGTTGTTTCTTGCTTCTGTTCAAAATACTTGGCTCAATCGTGTGATGTTAATCGGCGCGTTTAGCATTTCCGCATTACCATTTTCTTTAACAGCCAGTGCATGGCTTGGTAACTTAAATTTTTTTATTCCGTTTGCGATTCTCGCACAAGCCTTGATGATGGCTGGCTTCATCCGCCACGCACTTCGTTCTACCAATCGCGATTCATTAGATAATCAACCAGGCTGGATGCAAGCAGTTTATCCATCAGGAATCATTTTATTGATTTTGACTCAATTGCTTTTAGGATTCATCGGCTGGGACGGCGCATTACAAGTCGGCGCATGGTTGCAAGCCATTATCGCTTCTTTCTTGACCTTAGGCTTGGTGTGGGCAAGTCGGCGTTTTCGTATCTTCAACCCTGTTCGCGCACACTGGGTTTCATCCACAGAATCGCGGCTCAATAATTTTTATCAAGGCTTGTGGTCTATCTATCGCTTCTTCGGCAGAACAAGTCAAGTGGTGACGCAAACACTCGAAGGCGAAGGCGGCATCATGTGGACATTATTATTTTTAGTTTTATTCGTTGCATTAATCACACAGGCGGCTTCGTAACATGTTAGAAATTGTCTCATGGATTGCAGTGGTATTAATTCTCGCTACAGCAACCGCAATGTTAATAGATACAGACTGGCGCATTAACTTAGGTGCATTGGCGTTGCAATATCTCGCCATGTTTTGGTTAGTGACTCGTCACCTACCGTTTGCTATGGGTTCAGCAAAATTAATCACAGGTTGGATGGTGGTTGCCATTTTAGGTATGACGCGGCTCGGATTAACCAATGTGGACGATGAAGAAGAATCTTTTTTTTCACAAGGTCAAACTTTTCGGATTGCGCTGATGGGAATTGTGGCAATCGTCACTGTCGGAGCTACACCTAGCATCGAAAGCGCAATTCCAGGTTTGGGTTTACCAGTCATAGCAGGTGGCTTACTATTAATCGGTGGCGGAATTATTCATTTAGGAATCACTACAAATGTAATGCGCGTGATTCTTGGCTTGCTCACCATGCTTGCAGGTTTTGAAATTTTATATGCCGCCATTGAAAGCGCGATTCTCGTCACAGGTTTATTGGCAGTGGTTAACTTAGGTTTAGGAGTCGTCGGCTCATACTTAATGCTAGCAGGTTCTACTCCGCTTGAAAGCGAGGAAGACCTATGAGCGCGCCAATTTTATGGATTGCGATTCCTTTTATCACTGGCGTTTTGATTTTCCTCATCTCCAGCGAACGTTATTCAGCATGGGTTGGCGGAGGTGTTTCCGCTATTTTGTCATTAATCGCTTTTTTCATTCCAATTGATACTGCCTTATTAATCGGAAATGTTTCTATAAAAATTGCACCAGCCATTCAATTTTTCGGGCGCAGTTTTGAACTCAACACTGCCGACGGTTTATTACTTGCCATTGTTTATGGATTAGCCTCTTTATGGTTTTTAGGCACAGAAGCATCTGGCACACAAAGCCGCTTCGTTTCATTAGGCTTGATGATTGTGGCATTGCTCACCGCTTCAATTGCAGTTGAACCATTTTTATATGCGGCATTATTACTCGAAGTCGCCGCCATGCTCGTTATTCCATTGCTCGTGCCACCGTATCAAAAAGCAGGTCAAGGTGTGGTGCGTTTCTTAACCTATCAAACATTAGCCATGCCATTCATCCTTTTTTCAGGTTGGATGTTAACTGGTGTAGAAGCCAGCCCCAGCGATTTAGGCACAACACTTCAAGCAGGCGTGATGCTCGGTTTGGGATTCGCATTTTTGTTCGCCGTCTTCCCGCTCTATAACTGGATTCCAATGCTGATGGAAGAAACGCCTCCCTACGCTACGGGATTTTTGCTATGGGTTTTGCCAACATTTATCACCATTTTTGCATTAGGTTTTTTAGATAGATATAGCTGGCTAAGAAATTCCTCTCAATTGACGAGTGCGATTCAATTCGCTGGCTTATTCATGGTTGCTAGTGGCGGAATTTTTGCCGCGCTTCAACGTCATTTGGGTCGTATGCTTGCTTATTCTGCAATTTCACAAACGGGATTAATTCTTTTAATTTTTGGTTTGCAATCCATCCAAATGGTGAATCTTGTTTTTCTCACCCTCATCCCACGCGGATTGGAATTAGCAATTTGGGCATTATCTCTTTCGATTCTAAAACGCGAAGCCTATTCTTTACAATTCAGTGACGTGCAAGGGTTATCTCGTAAATATCCTGCCGCAACCGCCGCTTTGATATTCGCGCATCTCTCTATGGCAGGTTTTCCATTATTAGCAGGCTTTCCATCACGGCTGTCCATTTGGCAATCATTAACCACTGACTTGGGAATTTTATTCTGGGTTTTTGTAGGCATGTTTGGTTTACTCATCGCCGCGATTCGGACGCTAGCAGTCTTTGTAATGACGGAAGAACCAGGTTGGGAGTTAAACGAAAGCTGGGTGCAAGTCACCATGCTGGGGCTAGGCGTGAGTGGGCTTTTCATCTTAGGGTTGTTTCCACAAATTTTACAACCGTTGCTTTCCAATCTGCCATCTTTGTTTGAACGGCTAAGCCAGTAATTTTCTTTCTTCTTTCTTAAAAGTGTATAATTTTGAGTATCACAAACCTTTTCCTTATCTCCCTTCTCCCTTTGGGATGCTACGCGAGGGTTGGGGATGAGGGTTAATGGAGATTAATATGGAATTTGAACAAATTGTCAAACGCCTTGAATGGTTAGATAAACAACAACGTGAAACCAAAGATTCAATTGCCTCTTTGAATGAGCGTTTATCTGCGTTTGAAGCCAATGTAAACGTGCTTTCAAAGCAACTCAAAACGTTCAGCAAACAAATGACCGATGTAGTGCCTGCCGCCAAACGCATTGACCAATTTGAAACAATGGTGACGAAGCAACGCACCGACATTATGAAAGTCATTGATGAAAACGAAAAGAATCGCACGAAAAACGAAAAAGATTCAGCAAAAAGAACTCAAAGCGAAATTAGTGAACTTAATAAAGTGTTGACCAGTTTAAAATCAAGCATGGATTTGCCTGAAATCAAAAAACAACTTAAATTACGCGGAGATGAAATTCAGCGCATCCTCAACAATGTAGCAGATTTGAAATCTGCTGTAGAAGATGGCAAACGCTCTAACGAAGATGTGCAACGTGCTATGCGCGCTGTGGACGAGACTCGTAAAAATGATTTGAAACGCATCACCGATATTCAAGGCGAACTGACTGCACTTCGTAAACGGATAGATGAAAGCCGTGAAAAATCAGCAGTGAATGCAGACAATATTCGCAACATCGAAAATCGGTTTACAGAATTAATCGCATCTGAACAAGAACGCAAACAAGCCCAAAATATATTCCTAGAACAACAATCTCTCGCACAAGTTGAACGTGACCGCGCGTGGAAAGATTGGCAAGAAAAATTTAATACCTTCACCAAAGAAGCCGAGGGTATGGAATCACAATTACAAAAATTAGATGAAGCCGTGCGTAGCGCGAAGAAAGCGCAAGAAACGTATGTGGAACTGAATACCAAACTCGAACGTCGCATTAATGAAGTGACCGAAATGCAAAGACTCACCGAAGATAGATTACGCCAAGAATGGATTACCTTCAAAGCCGATGACCAAAAACGCTGGACGGGTCATAGCCTTTCTTCCGAAGAATCTTTTCGTGATATGCGTAAAGAATTACAAAAAAATCAAGAACAAGTTTCAGCATTGAGTGATGTCAGCCAAACGTTACAAGACCAAATACACCAAACCACAGATACCGCTGAAAAACAATTACAAGAAATGATGAACGCCATTCACGAATGGATGAGCTCCTATCAAAGAATCATGGGGCATGGCAAAAAGAGCAAAAAGTAATCAGTAATCAGTGTTCAGTAAAATCTTTCCTCTTTCTTCTTTCATTCAAAAGAAAGAGGAAAGTGGAAAGAAATTTTTTAATGAGAGTTATCGGCACCGCAGGTCATGTTGACCATGGCAAATCCACTTTAATCGAAGCACTCACAGGCATCCACCCCGACCGCCTCAAAGAAGAGCAAGCCCGCGAAATGACCATTGAACTTGGTTTCGCTTGGCTCACGCTTCCAAACGGCGAGCAAGTTGGCATTGTGGATGTGCCAGGTCATCGTGATTTTATTGAAAACATGCTCGCAGGCATCGGTGGTATTGATGCCGCATTGTTAATCATCGCCGCAGATGAAGGCATCATGCCGCAAACCAAAGAACATCTTGCGATTTTAGATTTGCTAGGAATTTCATCCGCTTTAATTGTTTTGACAAAAACCGACCTCGCCTCAGACTTAAGTTGGCTTGAGTTGCTGGAAACAGACATTCGCCAAGCCCTCAACCATACTGCTCTAAAAGATTCGCCCATCATCAAAGTTTCTGCAAAAAATAAAACAGGGCTTAATTCTCTAATCTCCAATCTCCAGTCTTTACTTGAAAACAAACCTCATCGCCCAAACTTACATCGCCCTCGCCTCCCCATTGACCGTGTCTTCAGCATGAGTGGATTTGGTACAGTGGTTACAGGTACGTTAAGCGATGGCGAATTAAGAGTTGGTGATGAAATTGAAATTTTGCCCAGCGGATTAAAAGGCAGGATTCGTGGATTGCAAACGCATAAGAAAAAAGAAGAAGTTGCAAGCGCAGGTTCAAGAACTGCTGTAAATATTTCAGGCATTGAAACGGATTCGATTCAACGTGGTGACGTGCTTGTGCATCCAAATCAATACCAAGCCACACGGCGGATTGATGCAAAATTAAATCTATTGAAAGATATAAGCAATTCAGTAAAACATGGTGATGAAGTGAAGTTTTTTGTCGGGGCAAGTGAAGGGGTTGCAACCTTAAGATTACTTGGTACAGAAGAATTAAAAGCAGGTGAAACAGGCTGGATTCAACTCGAATTACGAGAATCCATTTTGGCTGTGTGTGGTGATAAATATATTTTACGCAGACCATCACCTAGTGAAACACTCGGTGGCGGAATTGTGGTTGACCATCAGCCCAAAGGTAGACATAAAAGATTTGACGAAAATATTTTGAGGTCTTTAGAGTCACTTTCACACGGCTCACCTGCTGAAGTTTTACTCGAAGCAACATCTGCTCTGGGCATTGCTTCTATAAAAGAAGTAAAAGCAAAATCTCGTTTGGATGCTGAGCAATTTGAAAAAGCATTTGAAGAGTTAATCTCAAATCAACAAATTATTCTTTTGGAAGGAAATAAAAACCTAGATTCTTTAATTTCTTCTGCTTCTGAATTTGAAAAAACAAAAGCAAAATTTTTAGAACTAGTTGGTGATTATCACAAACAATATCGTTTGCGAAGTGGAATACCAAAAGAAGAGTTAAAAAACAAAATCAAACTGCCAGCAAAAACATTTAACATTATTCTGAATTTTTTAATTACGAATCACGAATTACGAATTACGGATACTGTCTCCAAGCCTGAACACAAAATAAAGTTCGATGAGCAGGAACAACTTCAAATCCAGAAATTGAAGCGGAAACTTGAAGAGAATCCATACGCCACGCCAAGCGTCAAAGAATGTCAAGCAGAAGTTGGAGAAGAAATCTTAAATGCTTTAATTGAATCAGATGAGTTAATCGCAGTTTCGCCTGATGTTTTGTTTCGCAAAAAAGATTTTGACGAAATGGTTGAAAAAATCAAATTGCATATTAAACATAATGGACAAATCACATTAGCAGAAGTGCGTGATATATTTAGCACCACCAGAAAATATGCTCAAGCCTTGTTAGAATATTTAGACTCAATTCAAATTACTGTTCGCAAAGAGGATGCTCGCGTATTAAAATAAAATCATGCTTGAGTTTCTTAAGAAGTTACTAAAACCTCCTGTTTTTGAAAACGAAATAGATACGCATCAGGCGTATATATTAAATATAATTTTGTGGGGATTAATTGCCATTGCTCTTTTTTTTATAATTTTTATACCTGCCCTTGAACCAGAAATTGCCACACGAGTTTGGGTTGAGATAATTATTGTTGTAAGCATTAATTCATTTTTGCTTTACATGATGCGACGTGGCTATGTGCGCCAAGCCGCTATGATTCAAGTCATCTTGTTTTGGATTCTTTTCACAGCGATTGCATTTAGCGGTTCGGGTTTAAGAAGTGAAGCCTATAGTTTTGGATATTTGTTGGTGATTATCATAAGTGGGCTTTTGCTTGGTCCGAAAGTTTCTCTTGGGATTGCTGTTTTATCTGTTGCTTCAGGCTTGACGATATTGCTACTTAATAGAATTGGATTTATCCAATTTTCTGAAAGCAACCCGCCATTGCTCACTTGGGTTGTTAGTCTAGTGATTTTGCCAATGGTTGCGCTTTTGCAATATTTATCGGCACGCACTTTGAACGAAGCCTTAGAACGCGTTAGAAAAAGTGATGAAAAACAAAAATTAATTTCAAAAGTCAGCACAGACTATACATTTGAAAGTGAAGTAGATAAAGAGGGTAATGCAAAGTTACTGTGGGTAGCAGGTGCATTTGAAAAAATGACTGGGTATTCACAAGAAGAATATGTTGCTACAGGCGGCTGGAGTGGGCACATGCACCCAGACGACCTTGAAAAAGATGCCGAAGACATGCACACTTTATTACGCAATGAAGATGTGGTCAATTCCGAGATTCGCACGTTTGCAAAAGACGGCTCTATTCGGTGGGAGCGCGTGTTTGCACACCCGGTTTGGAATGAAAAAGAGAATCGCTTAGTTGGAATCGTTGGGGCTGTGCAGGATGTGACACAACAAAAGATTGCTGAAGCAAAATTAAGAGAAATGTTACTTCAACAATCTGCTTTGTTAAATAACATTCCCGATATTGCTTGGCTAAAAAATAGAGAAGGACGTTATATTGCCGTTAACCAACCTTTCTTAAAATTACCCACCCTACAAACCAAAGATGTGATAGGTAAAACAGTTTTTGAGGTTTTCGTCAAAGAAACTGCCGAAAAATTTCACCAAGCCGATATAAAAGTTATTACGACAAAACAAAGCATAACAACGGAAGAAAGCGTAATTGACTCGCAAGGGAAAACCCTTTGGACTGAAACGACCAAAACGCCCATCTTCGACACAACAGGCGAAGTAGTCGGCACGACGGGCATTTCGCGCGATATTACCGAAAGAAAAAATGCCGAACTGGAACGTGAAAGATTAATCCAAGAGCTAGAAGCAAAAAACACTGAACTAGAGCGGTTTACCTACACCGTGTCACATGATTTGAAATCTCCGCTTGTAACCATTACTGGTTTTTTGAATTATCTAGAAAAAAGTGCCCGCGCTGGAGATTTTGAAAAATTTAATAACGATGTTAATCGCATTCAACAAGCCGTGAACAAAATGCAAATCTTACTCAAAGATTTACTTGAACTCTCGCGCATCGGCAGGATGATGAATGAGCCAGTTGAAACAACCTTTAGCGAAATTGTGCGCGAAGCGTTAGCCATTGTAGAAGGAAACATCAAAGCCAGAAATGTCAAAATTGAATTTGAAGATAATCATTATAAAATTTTTGGCGATAAAATAAGACTAGTTGAAGTATTTCAAAACTTAATTGAAAATGCAGTCAAGTTCATGGGCGACCAACCACATCCGCTCATTCGCATTGGCTCAATTGTAGACTCAAAAAAGCCAATAACTTTTTTCGTGCAAGATAATGGCATTGGCATTGACCCGAAATTTATAGACCGAATCTTTGGTTTATTCAATAAACTAGATACAGAGACCTCAGGTTCAGGTATTGGTTTAACACTTGTCAAGAGAATTATTGAAGTGCACGGCGGTAAAATTTGGGTTGAGTCTGAACTTGGCAAAGGCTCAACATTTTATTTCACGTTGGCATAATTTTATTTCGTCATTGCGAGCCACGTTCTTGTTCTTTGCGGCGAAGCAATCTCAAACATATAATGAGATTGCTTCGGGCATTCGCCCTCGCAATGACATCAAAGGAGAAATCATGTGCGGCAGGTTCACACTCACAGTTGACCCATCAGAATTAGAAGCGTTTGCAGATTTTGAATTTCCAAAAAAATTTGCACCGCGTTTCAACATCGCCCCCACCCAACCCGTGTTAGCGATTCCAAATGATGCCAAAAATAAAGCCGATTTTTTTGTGTGGGGTTTAATTCCATCATGGTCGAAAGACCCAAGCATTGGCAGTAAACTTATCAATGCGCGTGGCGAAACGATTGCAGAAAAGCCATCTTTTCGTGGAAGTTTCAAATACAAACGCTGTTTGATTCTCGCCGATGGTTTTTATGAATGGAAAGCCAATCAAAATCAAAAAACAAAAACGCCATATTTTATTCACATGAAAAACCGCGAGCCGTTTGCATTTGCAGGTTTGTGGGATGAATGGAACTCGCCCGATGGCGCTTCGATTCGCACATGCACCATCATCACCACTGAGCCAAATGAATTGATGTCATCACTGCATAACCGTATGCCCGTGATTTTGAATCAAAAAGATTATGATAAATGGCTAGACCCAACGCCTCAGACTCCCGACAACCTGCTTCCGCTCATTCAGCCTTTTTCTACCTCCCAAATGACAGCACAGGCTGTTTCAACATTGGTCAACAAACCCAGCAATGACGTGGCTGAATGTGTCGTTCCTGTTTAAGATAATTAATCAAAAGTTCGTCATTGCGAGCCATGTTCTTGCTCTTTATGGCAAAGCAATCTCAAACTTAATTATAAGATTGCTTCGTCGGGCAAAGCCCTCCTCGCAATGAGAAGAAAAAAAATAATGGCATCAATCAAAAACTGGTTAACCAGTCACTTCCCCGCGCTTGCTTCACGAGATTTTGTTCTCTTCCTCATTGGTCAATTTATCTCCGTCATCGGCACATGGATGCAAGCCACGGCATTACCTTATCTTGCGTATCGCATTTCAGGCAGGCCATTAGATCTAGGTTTGATTGGTTTTGCAACAACATTACCAACATTGTTATTTGCATTACCTGCTGGCGTTTTGGTTGAAAGATGGGATAAACGCAAAGCCACCATTGTTTTACAAGCCTTAATGTCAATTCAAGCGTTTGGGTTAGCCTATCTCACATTCACCAATCAATTACAAATTTGGCATATTGTTACATTGGCATTTTTCTATGGCACAGCCGTTGCTATCGAAGTCACTGCTCGCCAAGCCATGTTGATTGAACTCGCTGGTAAAGAGGCTTTACCCAGTGCCATTGCTTTACAAACAACCGTATTTAACTTAGGCAGAATTATTGGACCTTTACTCGCCGCAACCTTAATCGCATGGACGAGTAACGAAGGCAGTGTCTTTCTCACAAATGGAATCAGTTATGTATTTGTAGTGATTGGTTTATTCTTTGCCCGCACAAAATACAAAATAGAAAAAGAAATTGAAAACAATCAAAGTATGCGAAGCCAATTTCAGGAAGGCTTAACCTACATTCGCGGAAATACCATCGTACTGGCTTCTATCTTAATGTCGGCTTTGTTAGGTTTTTTTGGCATTCCCATTTTGCAACAAACCCCAGCCTTAGCACGAGATGTGTTAGCCACTATATTGGATACCGAAGCCATCATCGCCACGCGCACCAGCAATTTGTATTTAGCACAAGGCATCGGTTCAGTGATTGCCGCGTTTATGATGGCATATTTAAGTTCAGCCAATAAAAAATATTTATTATTATGGGGGCAAATATTATTTATCTTTCCCGTTATTTTGTTAGGGTTCACCACCAACTTAAATATCGTTTTTATTTTGTTAGCATTCATTGGTTGGGGAACAGTGACTCAATTAATCACCATGAACACATTGATTCAAGTGCGTGTGCCGAATGAATTACGCGGGCGGGTGTTCAGCGTTTATTTTTGGGCATTGCAAGGCGTGGCTCCGTTTGGGAGCATTGTGATTGGCTGGATGGCACAAACGTGGAATGTGCAAACATCCATTGTGGTGGGCGGATTGGTATGCTTAGTCAGTGTGGCATTGGTGAGGTTGGTATTAAGAAATCGGTAATTAGCGATAACAAAGAGTTTCTACGGCAATGATAGAGATTCTTCGCCGCACAGAGCAAGAGCGCGGCTCAGAATGACATAGTTACAATTAACAAAAAATAAGTATTTACCGCTCAACTTGACTGGCATTTTTTGCCCATGTTATGATAATGAATATGAATAATCAATCTAATGAAGAATCAGAAAAACCGATTCGCCAAAGTTCATTCTTTACAAATTTAGTAAAGATGGGTTTGGGTGAATCTTTATTAAAAGTTGGAACGAATCTTTTTTCGATTATTGCGATTGTGACTGTGATTTTATTAGCACGCTCTTACTATGCTGGGGCGAGAGGAAATGTCGAAGAGCAGAATCAGGCACCAAGTCAGACAGGAAGCGAAATTGTAAGTATCGAGTCTGCGCCTGCGTTGGATGTCGCAATCAATGAAGGCATATCACGTTCGGCACAAATCCATACCAATATTCCTACTCGCCCGCGCAATGAAATGTCCACTTATGTTGTGCAAGAAGGTGATACCGTGTTTGGCATTGCGGGAAAATTTGGGCTTGAACCGCAAACCATTTTATGGGGAAATTACAGTGTGTTGTTAGATAATCCTCATGCGTTAAGGCCTGGGCAAGAATTAACTATTTTGCCGGTGGATGGCGTGTATTGGGAATGGCTTGGCGGAATTCCGTTTGGAAGTTGGGCTGAGTTTTATGGTGTAACGGCGGCAGATATTATTGAATACCCCGGCAATAATATTGATGCCGATGCAATTGGTGATTATTACAATGCCAATATTCCTGTAGGAACTTGGTTGATTATTCCGGGCGGGAAAAGGGATTTTGTGAGTTGGAGTGCGCCTTTGGGTGTGACTCGAGAAAACCCCGCTTCTGCTCGCGTGCTGGGGGCTGGTGCTTGTGAACCAGTTTCTGGTGGTGCTGTTGGTTATGGCTATTTTGTTTATCCATCCAATAATCATTATTTATCAGGCTTTGATTATTCGCCCGAAACGAATCATAGCGGCGTTGATTTTGCTGGCAACACCGGTGAAGCAGTGTATGCCTCTGATGCTGGTGTGATTGTATATGCTGGCTGGAATGATTATGGCTATGGCAATATGATTATGATTGACCATGGCAATGGATTCCAAACGTTGTATGCTCACTTGAGCGCGATTAACGTGGGGTGTGGTCAAAGTGTTGGTCAAGGTGATGTGATTGGCGCAATTGGCAATACAGGACGTTCGTCTGGCTCGCATTTGCATTTTGAAATTATGGCTGGCACGAAAGTGAATCCATGGAGTTATTTGCCACCTCCGTAATTTTGCACCACAAAGAACACGAAGTTCACGGAGGAAAAAGCAAATAAAAAATCTCTGTGGTCTTTGTGAACTCTGTGGTTAAACTTTTTCCTTGTCAAAGGCAAAAGGCTCGGCTATAATCTCGGTCGCTCCATGGGTCTCATAGTTCAGTTGGTTAGAACGCACCGTTCACATCGGTGAGGTCACAAGTTCGAGTCTTGTTGAGACCACAAATAAAAAATCGCCGAAAGGCGGTTTTGTTTTTAACTATCAAAAAGTCTCAAATTTTTGTAAGAGTTTGTTTTTAGGCATAATTTCCTCTTATAATTCACCCACAATGTCCACTCGTACTAATGAAGCTTGGCTTGCAGATTTACGAAGCACAGGCATACCTCATGAAGAAGCGTTAAACGATTTACGCGATGTCATCCAAAAAGGCTTGCCGTACGCGCTTTCGCGTTGGCTGTCTTCAGATGACCCGCTTTTCCCGCCGCTTGTGGAAGAAGTGACTCAAGAAACTTTATTGCGCGTGTTAGACCAACTCGATACATTTGAAGGGCGGAGTTTGTTCACTACTTGGGTACACAAAATTGCCATTCGGATTGCCTTAACAGAATTACGTCGCAAACGTTGGCGTGATGCTTCATTAGATGAACTCACTGAAAATGAAGACGCTCCTCCTCCCCCCGGCTTGCTTGCTGACCCTCAGGCATCACCTGAAACCTCAGCAGAACGAAAAGACATGTTAGAACGAGTCCGCCGCATTTTGCAAGAAGAGTTGACTCCCAAACAACGTGAAGCACTGACTTTGCTCGGCTTGCAAGATATTCCTATGGAAGAAGCCGCCAAAAAGATGAAAACGAATCGCAATGCCCTGTATAAGCTTTTGCACGATGCTCGTCTGCGACTTAAGAAAAGGCTTTCCATGGAAGATTTGACTCCGCAAGATTTATTGAGTGCCTTTGAGCAAAAGTAGATAAAACACCGGAGTGCGTCGCGCTTAATGAATTAAGTCAAAATCAAAAAAATAAAAGCGCGACGCAACCATTTATCAAGTAAGATTAATATTAAGTTAAACGTCTTAGACACAGAATGAAATTAAAAGACCTGTTCCAAAACTTCTTCGGCAAACCTGCCCCCCAACCTGAAATGACAGACGAGGTTGTGCTTAAGATTATCAACATCCTAGAACGTGCGCGGGCAGACGAAATCACATGCGATGATATGTTTGCTCAATTAGATGAGTTTGCCGAGCATAAATTCTACGGCAGAGATGTTGAAAAAATTGCCCCGCTTCTGCGCGAACATTTAGATATTTGCAATGGCTGTCACGAAGAATACGCGGCATTGTTGCATGTTTTAGAAAATACACAAAAAAGTTAATGTCATTGCGAGGACGTTCTTGCTCTTTGTCCGAAGCAATCTCCAACACAACAAAGGGATTGCTTCGCCGCTAAAATCAAGAGCGCGGCTCGCAATGACATGCGCTATTCGTGAAATAATTTTTCACCCGCTTTTATCGGCACTTTCAGCCGATTTTCAAAGGGCGTAATGGGGCAAGACCATTTCTCATTGTAGGCACAGTAGGGGTTGTATGCCAAGTTGAAATCCACAATGAAGCGATTACCGGGCAAAGGCTCAGGTTCAAGATAACGCCCAGCGGGATATGTCTCTTTATTTGCTAACGAATCTACAAACGGCAAAAAGAATCCATGCCCATCTTGATAAATCGTCAATTCAACTTCTTCACCTTCCACATTAAACTTAAACTTGCCATACTTTTCATAAATCCGCACATCGCCTGTGGATGTTTGCATTTCAAAACTGGGTTTATCAGCAAACTCTTCCACTTGCACTTCAAGGCGTAAAGCCTCATTTTCAGGGAAATAACTCAAGCCTTTGAAATTTTTTCTTTGTTCTTCGGTAAGCGGGCTTTGAAAATGATTTCCAAAAAAATCATCTTTTTCTGCACGAAGCATATCTAATTCTGTCATCATTTCTCCATTTTGTAGCCACAGTCCCTAAAGGGGATGCTAAGGTCACTAAGAACTCTGAGAAAACCGTTTTTTCATCTCTGTGAACTCTGTGTTCTCTGTGGCGAATCTCTAAAAGTTAGATACAACCAAAAAAGAAATTCTTACGAAATCATAACGAAACAAAAAAGCACTTGTCATTTATAATGCTTTATGCTATTTTTAGACGAGAGGCAATTGTATGACTGCACACCAAAAAACCGTGATGATAATAGAAGACGAACCCGATGCCGCTGAGTTATTTGGCGAAATGATGCGCGTGAATGGGTTTCGTGTGATTAAGATGTTCTCCAGCACGCCAGCCATCCCGATGATTGCGCAAGAAAAACCTGATGTCATTTTGCTTGATATTATGATGCCCGATATTTCGGGCTTAGAAGTGTTACGCTTCATGCAACGCGAACCCGAACTTGCAAAAATTCCTGTCATCGTCGTTTCTGCTAAAAGTATGCCAAGCGATATAAAATCTGGCTTAGAAGCAGGCGCGGCAATGTACCTCACCAAACCCGTTGGCTTTCAAGATTTGAAAAACGCCGTAGAAAAGGTATTGAATAATCACCCGACTGCATGACACAACTGCGCACATTCATTGCCATTGACTTGCCTCAAAAGATTCAAGACTCGATTGAAAAAGAATCATCCCGTTTGCAAAACATATTGGGAAAGCAAACTATCCGCTGGACTGCCATTTCAAATATGCACCTGACGTTAAAATTTTTGGGGAACATTCCTATTAATCATATAGATTTTCTCAAACAGATTTTGACTCAAATAGCGGATTCACATTCTGCATTTGATTTGCAAATTGGCGGACACGGTTCTTTTCCTAGCCTGAAATTGCCGCGTGTCATCTGGCTTGGGGTACAATCTTCGGCAGGGTTAATGTCAGTGCAGAAAAATGTTGAAGAAGCAGTCACCAAATTGGGGTATGAAAAAGAAGCGCGGGCTTTTTCTCCCCATTTGACGTTGGGAAGAGTGAAACAAAATATCCCCCAATCTGATTTGCAAAAAATCCGAAACACCTTGCAGACGTTTCAACTTGGTAAAATTGACTCCGCCAGAGTAGACTCTATTCATTTGTATCAAAGTGAATTGCATTCTGAAGGTTCTATTTATACAAAATTATTTTCGGCAAAATTAAGATAACTGATTGGGTGCGTCGCGCACTACCTTTTAGATTTTACTTAATTTATTAAGCGCGACGCACTCCGGTATAAAACAAAAGAGGTGAATTCTGAATACACTTGAACTTGCGCGTGAAATTGTCAACTCGCTCGAAGATAAAAAGGGAGAAGACATTGTTTTATTAGATATTAAAGGCATTGCTTCGTTTACTGATTATTTTGTGATTTGTACGGGTACGAGTGACCGCATGCTCGATGCACTTGCGAATGCCACCATAGATGATATGCGCAAAAAATATAAACGTAAAGCCAAGAAACAAGGCAACTCGCGTGACGGCTGGGTCATTGCGGATTATGGTGACGTGGTGGTGCATTTATTCTCCCCAGACCAACGTGATTTTTATAATATCGAAGAATTGTGGGAAGATGGAAAAGTTTTGTTGCGGTTGAAGTGATTGTGAAGCGAGTAGAGAGTAGATACTGCGTCCTTAGGAGAATAGATTGAATATTTTAGATGCACAAAAAGATATGCGGTATGGATATTTAGGTGGTGGGGTTGGGATGTTTGTTTCAGGTGTAGTTTGGTTAATTTCTGGAATCATTGCCCTGAATGGAGAAGCAAACCAAGCAATATGGACGTTACTAATTGGTGGTGCATTAATTTCTCCTATCAGCGGAATCATTACAAAGATTTTAGGTCGCCCTGATAAAGCCACATCTGGAAATCCACTTCTAAACTTGGCAATGGAAGGCACGGTTTGGTTAATTTTTGGCTCGTTGATTGCTTATGGTATTTCGCAATTAAATCCTCTATGGTTTTACCCAGCCATGTTGTTTACAATTGGAGGGCGTTACTTAACCTTTTCGACCCTCTATGGCATTCGCATTTACTGGTTGTGCGGCGCATTACTAGCACTTGCTGGGTTTGCATTGGTAGTTTTCAATGTCCCATTTAACTTTCAAGCATTTTCAGGTGCGTTGATTGAAATCCTGTTTGCTCCATTTATATTTTTGATAGGCAGAAAAGAAGTCAAACTTTAGGTTGTAATAAAGCAGAAAGTATTTCTGTTTAAGTAGGCACATCCAAAGAACAAAAAACCCCGCAGTCTAGTCTACGGAGTTTTTTATTTACGAAAACTAATCTCTGTTCTCTACTCTCTTACTTCTCAAACACCCACTTATCAACATCACGAGACCAATCAACTAGTTCTTCCTTCTTAAACCACAAAGCCACTTCACGTTCACCAGTTTCAGGCTTATCAGAAGCGTGGATTAAGTTTCGTCCAACTTCAAGTCCAAAATCATGACGGATGGTGCCGGGTGCGGCTTCTACAGGTTTGGTCGAACCGACGGTTTGGCGCACAGCCGCAACTGCTTGTGGACCTTCCCACACCATTGCCATCACTGGCGCTGATGTAATGTAAGAAATCAAACCATCATAAAAAGGTTTGCCTTTGTGTTCGGCGTAATGCGTTTCAGCCAATGTTTGGGTCACTTGAATAAATTTTGCCGCCACAAGGCGAAGTCCGCGGCGTTCAAAGCGAGCAATCACTTCACCGATTAATCCTCTTTGCACACCATCAGGTTTTACGAGTACGAGCGTTCTTTCCACAGAAATTTCCTCCGAAATAAAAATTTTGTTTTCGTCATTGCGAGACTGTTGGTCGAGTGTTGCGAAGCAACATATCGAGACCATAAAGCCGAAGCAATCCCCAACTTAATCAGGAGATTGCTTCGCCGCAAAAAGCAAGAACGCGGCTCGCAATGACGGTATTATCTAATCAACTCTTCTGCTTTGTTATAAGCATCGAGGGCTTCTTTCAAACGATTGGCACGCATGTAAGCATCGCCTAATGCTTGCCAAATATTCACTTCCACTGGATAGCGATATAACGAATCGCTTAAGTCACGGATAATTTCTTCGAGATTCTTTCCGCGTTTGATTAATTTTCCGTAATGCAATAAGGCTTCTGGAATATCGCCTCTATCTAACTCAGATTTGGCTTGGTTCAGCAACCCGACTCCTGTACTCGCCTCTGCCTTTTTGGGCTTAGGTTGTTTTGCCACAACAGGTTTTTTCTTTTCCATCACAGGCTGACTCTTGGGAGTCGGTACTGGCGGTTCTTGCACTACTTTTTGAATTGGCTCTTCTTTTTGAGGTTCTTCTGTAACCGGATGCCAATCAGATGGAGAGGTTGGCTTGGGTTGTAAAGATAAACTGCCTGTTTCATATTGTTCACGGTGTAACCATGGCGGTAAATCATCATCTTTTTGTGTTGATGAAGATTCTTCGTCCATGCCTTGTAACCAATCAGGCAATGATTCGGCTGACGAAGCAGGAACAGGCGCAGGTATAGATTCAGAAGCGGGTGGTTTCCATGAATCTTCATCTGATTCTTTATCTGTATCTACATTGCTTAACCAATCTGGCAGGTTGCTTTTTGGTGTTTCAGCCACAGGCTCGCTTGGGAATGGCGGGCGTTGCGAAGCGCGTAAAATTTCAGGGTCAAGGTCTAAGCCAGGTTCTTCATCTAAACCACTCAACCAATCGGATAAGTTTTGGCTGCCCATCAGTTCTTCACTTTGGGCGGGCTTGCTGTCAATGTCATTTAACCAATTTGGCAAATCGGATGGTGTTTCAATATTGGCAGGTTGAGAAGGTTCATTCAACCATTCTGGAATTTCATTGTTTTGTTTTTCAGTGGCTTTGGTTTCTAAATCTTTCAGCCAAGCATCACCATCTTCATCTTTTGATTCCCCTGCACCTTGTTCAAACTCAGCAAAAAATTGCTCACCGATATTGAGTGCGTTTTCAACTGCTTCGGATTTAACAGGTTCTTGTGTAGTGGGCTTGTCCTGAGCCTCGTCGAAGGGCTGTGAGCCAATGGCTTGCGCTTGTGAAACCCAATCGGGCGGTGTTTCGCTTCGCTTATTCGGGTCAGTGACGAGTTCTTCGGGCTTGGCACCATGTTTGGCGGCAAGTGATTCAAGCCATGCAACGGCATCATCTTGTTCAGAAGATGATGCGCCTAAACTTTCTACATTGGCAGATGGTGTAGCAGGTTGTTGAGATTGACTTCCGATATTTTGGGCTTGTGCCACCCACTCTGGTGGTTTTTCATTTCTTTTGTTCGGGTCGGTGACGAGTTCTTCGGGTTTGGCACCATGTTTGGCGGCAAGTGATTCAAGCCACGCTACTGCATCATCTTGTTCAGAAGACGATGTGCCTAAACTTTCTACACTAGCAGATGGAACTTCCGCTTCTTTCTTCGGTTCGGCACCTTGCAACCAATCCGGCAGATTCGTCGGTTGAAGTGTTTCATCGTCCGCATTTGAAGTGGACATCGGTTGTTCACCTCCAAGCCCGCTTAACCAATCAGGAACGTCGGCATTTGAAGCAGTATTCGCAGGTTCATTTTGTATAGATTCAAGCGGGTCTGATGAGCCAATTCCGCTTAACCAATCTGGTGTTTCTAGCACATCATCAGATGATGAAGAAGAAGATGCAGAAGGTTGTGATGAGACAGGTTCTTTGGTTGGGGCTTGCCCTTTCAACCAATCGGGCAAGTCGGCGGCGACTAAATCTCCGCTTTCAATGGGTTCTTCATCAAACATAGAGGTTGGTTGTTCAGGTCCAGTAGATTCGCCCCAACCCGCTTGGCGTAAAAAGTCTGGGATTTCATCCTGCGCTTGGGGTTCAGAATCAGACATCCCCGAAGTTTGAGGCGTTTCTTCTGCATTGCCAAAGCCAACATCTTTTAACCAATCAGGTTGGTCATTTACTAAGTTAGAGGACATGGCAGGCACAGCAGAACTTCCTAAGTCAATACCTAGTGATGAACCCCAATTATTTTCGAGTTGAACTTCTTCGCCTTTATATTCAAGTTTTTCTAAACTGATAGAAGCGTCGGCAACTTCATTGGATTGAAAGATAGAGCCTTTTGAAAAGTTTGAATACGGGTCCATTTCACTCACCCGCATTCGATAGACTTGTGTACTTTCAACTGTACCTGTGGTGGCAGGTAATAACTCAACCATGATACGATTCGCATCAAACGCATACGGGTAATTTTTTAGCAATTGATTACAAACATCTGTCGCATCCGATTTTTGACCGCTCTTGAAATATGAAAGCGCGAGCAACACTTGCATATCAGCACGTTGTGGGTCTTCGGCAAGCACGCCACGAATTTCGGCAATGGCTTGCGGATACAACTCGCCTTGCACATAAATACGAGCCAATGCGCCGCGTGTCATGCGAATCTTTGGTGGTTCCATACCATCGCGTTTACCATACAAGCGTTGCAATTCTGCTTGAATGGCGGCATTAGAAGGTTGCACTTCAAAGGCGCGTTCCATGTGCCAAATTGAATCGTCTAATTTATTTTCTTCATCACGGATGATGCTCAAACAAACATGAGCGGCGAAATCATCTGGCACAGCCTTTAATAATCGCCCTAAAATATCAATGGCTTCGTTGTAACGGCGGGCTTCAAGATAAGCCTTACCTAACAAACGATAGGTTTCAAGGTGTTTAGGAAATGTTCGCAAAATATGGCGACAATGCGCAATCGCCTCATCAACATGCCCTTGTGCAATGAGGTTTTCAATTTCTTGGTTGTAAATTCGCAGTGCAACTTTCGCCATTAAAAATTCCTTTAGAAGCGTTTTCCTAATTTAACCACAAAGGACACGAAGAACACAAAGGTTTGATTCTGGTAGGGAAAATTCGTGTAATCCGCGAAATCTGTGGCAAAAGTTTTTCAATATCCTATATTTTACTCGTAAAATAGCGGCAATGGCGGTACAGGTTGCTCACTAAATTGAAAGGCTGAAAGCACCGCCGCGCGTGCTTCTTCAAGTTTTGCTTTGTCGTTGGCATGAATTTCAAATAAAACATCGCCAGATTTAACAGCATCACCAACTTTTTTGCGGATGATAAATCCGACGGCGTGGTCAATGGGGTCACCTTTTTTGGCTCTACCTGCTCCTAACGCGACTGCGGCTTCGCCGACGCTTCTGGCATTGACCTGCGAGATGTTTCCGCCTCGAGAAGCCTTTACTTGTTCGACAATTTGTGCACGTTCAAATTTGCTCGTATCATCAATGTAAGTTACATCCCCGCCTTGCGCTGTGACCAAGACTCTTAACTTCTCCAACGCGCTTCCATCTGATATAGATTTTTCTGCCATTTTTCTGGCTTCGTCTAAACTTTTTGCTTTTTGACCCAACACCAACACATGCGAAGCGACATGCAAACAATGTTCGTGAAAATCTTTTGGTCCTTTGCCTTGTAAAGTTTGAATCGCTTCGATGGTTTCAAGTGCATTGCCCACTGCTTCACCTAATGGCTGATTCATATCTGAAAGTAAAGCCACAGTTTTTCTGCCTGCTAAACGTCCAATATCGACCATGAGATTTGCAAGTTGGCGGGCTTCGTCTAATGTTTCCATAAACGCGCCATTTCCAGTTTTTACATCTAACACAATGGCTTGGGCACCTGCCGCAATTTTTTTAGACATGATGGAGGAAGCAATCAGTGGAAGTGAAGGAACAGTTCCGGTCACGTCACGAAGCGAATAGAATTTTCCATCTGCGGGTGCTAAATCTAACGATTGACCTGTGAGTACAATCCCCTTTTCTTTTAATTGCTTTTTGAATTCATCGGTAGATAAATCTACGCGATAACCTTTGATTGATTCCAATTTATCTAACGTGCCACCACTGAAACCGAGACCACGACCTGACATTTTCCCAACAGATAATCCACATGCGGCGACTATCGGCATAACGGCAATGCTGGTTTTATCACCCACACCACCAGAGGAATGTTTATCCACTGCAATATCTACAATTTTAGAAAGGTCAAGCACTTGACCAGAATTTGCCATTGCAAGGGTAAGGTCTGTTGTTTCTTGTGGGGTCATGTCATTGAGCATGACTGCCATTGCAAAGGCTGAGGCTTGATAATCTGGAATATCCCCATTGGTGTAACCGTGAACAAAAAATTGAATCTCTTGTGCTGTTAATTCTATTTTGTCACGCTTTTTGATGATGATGTCTACCGCACGCATGGAGTCTCCTTAATGATGGTGCAGTAATTTTAACGCATTATTTGGACGGCAGACCACAGACCGCAGACGGTTTTAAAATTGTCCGCGGTCTGCGGTCAAGGTTTATTTAACTCTTGCCCCTCTTTTGTATCTTTCACAACCCAACCTAGTTTTGCAATTTCATCACGCAGTCTATCGGATTCAGAAAAATCTTTTTTCGTTCGCGCTTCTTTGCGTTGTTCCAGTAGATTCAAAACTTCATCGGAAGGTTTATCTTCTGAAATTTTTTGTGAATCTAAGGTCATTTGCCAAACTTCCTTAGAAATTCCGCTTTCAATTGGGTTTGGAATTTGTATATCGCCGAGAACAGATAATGCAAAGCTAGAATCAGCAGGGTAAATTCTTGTTTCATTTCCATTCAAGACACTAACAGAACTGACTCCATGCACATCACATTTTTTATTTTCAAAATCAATAATGACTCCAGAATGTTCATCTAAGCCAACAATAATATTATCTTCGGGTGTTAATTTTCGCCATTGCTCAAAACGCTCCATGCCCATAAAGCAACGGCTGGTATCTAAATCCACGCCACCTTCGGCATTGTTCCAATGCGGGATGAATGAAATGTGTAAACCAAAATCTGCAAAAAAATCTAAGCCTTCTTTTACATGCACATCTTCACCAACTTTGTAAATTTCATAAACAGGTAAAACCCATTTGCCAAGAGAAATCGTGGCGGCAGATGCAAAGGCTAAAATTGCGCCTTGACGATGTCTGGCACGGATAATATCCCACGCCAGTGTATTTTTTAATTGACGTGCTACATAACTTGGGCTACCTGGTCCCATAAAAATTAAGTTGGCAGTTAATAATGGTTTGAGAATTTCAATGTTATCAGGGCTGTATTGTGTATCTTTTTTTCTGGCTGGGATTAAGTCAATGGTTGGTTTGTAATTTTGCAATCTCGTTTTGAGAAATTCCCCCACACGATTTGCAACGAGCGAAGCATTTAACTCGAAGCCGGCAGGTGTTTCCAAAATGGCAACCCGTAATGGGCGATGTGCTGAGCCTGTCGAAGTATCAGATATGAGGCGGGCGAGGTTTTCAAAAATGCGTCCACCTGCAAGAGATGTCTCACCTGAGCCAAGAAATGCAATTCGTCCGAGTGTCATATATTTTTGATGATGTAGTTATATCAATTATTACTTTGCAAATATGTTTCGATAATTTTCATAAACTCGTCGGGACATTCTTCTTGCGGAACATGACCACATTGCGGAATGAGAGTCAACTGCGCTTCTGGAATTTCGGTGGCAACTGCTTCTAAATACCATGTACGAATCAAACGGTCTTCCTCTCCGCCAATGATATACGCTTTGATTTTTAATTCAGGCAATAAACTACGCAGTTCGGGGTAAGCAGGCGCGAAGACTAGTTCGTAAAATGCACGGTCCCAATTTTTTATTTTCAAAATTTGTAAATGCGTCTGACGAATTTCATCAGTTAATTTTGTTTGGTCAAACCATCCTCTTTCAACGGTGCGAGGCAAACTTTCTTGATAATCACGCATAAACAACGGACCAATGCGATGCATTTGTGGAGACCACATGATTGGTAATGCCCATGATGGAAATTGCGGAGCACGCCCACCACCTACGCCGGGCGCGACTAAAATTAATTGCTCCACGCGTTCGGGATATTCCAAAGCAAATGCAACTGCTACAGCACCACCTGCTGAATTACCAACCAAAACTGCTTTTTCGATTCCAAATTCATCTAACAAACTTTTTAGAATTTCGATATTGGCTTTCATGCCATACGGATTTTCAATCCAATCTTCGGGCATGGGTCTTTCGGTTAAACCAAATGCTGGTCTATCATAGGCAATCACTCTGCCGTATTGAGCAAAATCATCCATCACTTCACGCCATGAGTAAGTACTTCCGCCAAATGGATGTAGCAAAATAAATGTAGTTTCGCCTGAACCAGATTCTTTGTAATGAATATTGACATCATTAATCTCAATGAACTTGCTATCTTCATCAATAAATTCTTCTGCGTTAACCAAACCTTCTAATTCAGGGACAGGAATCAAAAACGGAGCAAACGCCGCTGTAACGCAAGCAAAGATTAAGAAAATAAAAATTATTTTTTTGAATTTTTTCATGATAAAAGCCTTGTCATTCTGAGCCGCGTTCTTGCTTTTTGCGGCGAGGAATCTCGAAGATTATTGTAGAGACCCTTCGTTTCACTCAGGGTGACACACTCAAAGTATTTTGCATAAACTCAACAGTAGCATCAACGGTTTGAGTCCATTGTTCGAGTGGAGAAATCGTTGCGGTATAGTCACCAGCTTGAAGTCCGTATGAACCGAATTGAGCATGATTGCCGCCATCAATCGCTACATAAATCGTATCCTCTGGTAATAAGGCGCGTGCATCTTCCACCATCTCTAAAGGAAACAAACCATCTTGAGTTCCATATACCAAAAGTGTTGGCATATTATTTATTTTCAAACTATCATCCGCCGAGTTCGATGCCCACAACACAACGCCTTTAATATCAGGGTGGCTTCCACCATACGATGCCGCCGCTACGCCACCCAATGAATGCCCGCCTACAAACCAATTTTTTATTTCAGGGTATTCGGCTTGAATGCGTGCCGCAACATTTATATCAAACATGGCTAAATTTAATGGCACGGGCATCACCACTACAAAATAACCTTCATCTGCTATCATGTTCATCAACGGCGCATACGCGCGATAATCCACTTTGCCGCCAGGGTAAAAAATAAAACCAGTTTCAGATTGCTGATTATTTGCTGGATAAAATGTAGCCCATCCATTTTCAATCGTCACAAATGTTTGCGAATCAGAATTCAATGCTTGCAATGCTACATCGCTTGCAGGCGCGGCGTCACTTGCCCAAAACACAAATAGAGTTGCCAACACTAAGATAACGACAATAAAAATTGCCGTCACTCGTCTTAAAAATTTTTTCACTTTTATTCCTTGTCAATTAATTCTTTTGCTTTTGCCCAAATCTCGTCAAACATTTTCGCAGTCAACTTTTTGGTTGAGGTGTTTTGTTGGCTTGGATGGTAAGAGCATAGTATCCAGTGTTCAGTATTCAGTTTGTAAGTAACGCCATGCGAAAATTTATAAGATGAATTTTTTACGCCATAAATTTTCAAAATTCGTTCAAATGCAATTCGTCCTAAACATACTATCACTTTTGGATTAATGATTTTTAATTCTGTCTCTAAATATGGCTGACAATTATTTAGTTCTTCAAGAGTGGGTTTATTATCTGGTGGTGCACAACGACCTGATGCAGTGATATACATATTTTTTAGACGAAGTGCATCGCTTCTGGACTCTGCCTCAGCCTGATTCGCAAACCCAGCACGGTGCAACGCTGGGAAAAGAAAATTCCCCGAAGCATCACCCGTAAAGTTACGACCTGTACGATTTGAACCATGTGCTCCTGGTGCTAACCCCACAACTAAAACTTTTGCATTTTCATCGCCAAACCCAGGGACAGGTTTACCCCAATATTCTTCATTGATATAAGCCTTGCGTTTGACTCGGGCAACTTCTTCCCGCCATTCCACAAGGCGAGGACATTTACGGCATGAGATGATTTGTTGGTTTAGTTTTTCAAGTTGAGATTGCTTCGTCACTTCGTTCCTCGCAATGACATTATAAAATCAACATCGCATCGCCAAAGGAATAAAAACGATAACCTTCTTTGATTGCTGTTTCGTAGGTTTCCAAAATTTTTTCTCTACCTGCAAATGCACTGACTAACATTATCAAAGTAGATTTTGGGAGATGAAAGTTTGTAATCATCATATCCACAACTTTGAATTGATAGCCGGGGAGAATGTAAATAGATGTTGGTCCAACAAACTTTTTGACGGCTGACGGCTGACCGACGACCGTCGTCTGCTGTCTGTCGTCTGCGGTCTGTTGTCCAACTGTTTCTAATGTTCTCACACTTGTCGTACCCACTGCAATGACTCGTCCCCCATTTCTTTTGGTCTCATTAATTAAATCCGCTGTTTCTTGAGTCAACTCACACCACTCAGAATGAATTTTATGTTCTTCAGGATTTTCTTCATTGACAGGTG
>JAEURH010000089.1 GCA_016789365.1 Anaerolineales bacterium | reverse complement strand
ATTGGCTTGATGGACTACAAGGCAAGATTTTACTCACCCGTGCTGAACAGGTTTATTCAGCCTGATTCGATTGTGCCTGACCCAACAAACCCACAGGCGTGGAATAGGTATAGTTATGTTTACAATAGCCCAATAAATTATGCTGACCCAACCGGACACCTTCCTTGTCAATCTATTTACTGCTCCCCAATATGGCAATCAGGCACTTCTAGTTCATCAAGTAGCAGTTCTGGTTCATCAGGTAATGGTGGGGGTGGGAGTAATGGTGATTGTGATTTAGAGTGTGAATTTGATAATGGACTTGCTGAACTTAATAACGAACTTGCTGATGTCGCTGACTATCTTTATAATATTTACGGTAGCAACAGTGACACGGGATGTAATTATTGGCTACTCTGGAATGGTGATAATTGGTGCCATGATAACGAATTTACGCAGGTTGCTTGCTATTTTTGTTCAGTGGATCAAGCGCTAGCCTATAATCTACAATTCGCATACCCTCTTCAATATAATAATCCAATACCTCAAGGTACAGGTCAAACAGATGGTTGGGTCGTGGGCGGTGATTTCTTTCCAGAAGGTTTTAGCGGTCCCACCGATTGGCTCCGTGCCCAAGGTGCGGTTTGGGTAAAGAATGAGGGTTTAACAACGACAAATTCCACATATTCTAGCCATATCTTCCACCAGGGAACTATCGTTCAAACAATTTCTGAGGGTCCCTATGGCAGTAGTTTAATCACTGTGAATGGTCAGGGAGTAAACAGTAGCCCTTGGGTTGCCGCCGCGAATCAATGGCTAGGACCCGTTGCATTCAGAATTACTGATACTGCCATGTTTCTCTATGCTACAACAGATCAAATAACGAATGCAATACCGTAGTAAATGGTTAAGCAAGAAGGAACAGCCAAACAAATGGTGTAAGTCGTATGGTTTTGCACCACCTACTCAAATATTGAGGATTGCAAGGAATTTTTATGTTATCTAAATATACAAAATCAATCTTAATCGTATCTCTGCTCTTCGGTTTGTTACTTTCTATCTTTGGATGTTTGACAGCATCTTCAACTCCTAACCCCAACAAGCTGCCTATAAAAGTCCTTGAGATAACGATGGATGAGAATCATCTCGAGGAATTTCGCGCTCAACTCCGAAAGTTTGCAGATAAACATTTTCTTACATTTACAGAGTCGTTTTACAATAAAGACCATACCTTTTTCTCTGTTGAGATGAATGGTGATGACTTCCACATATTTTTACAAAACAACAAAGATGCTCTAGGAGAATTTAGTCTCGGCATTTTTAATGAGGCTACCCCTTCAATTTCTCAGCAGACAATTGATGAATTAACTTACGATCTCAAGGAATTGATCATGGAAATTCCGAACGTGGCGATTGCAGAAAAAATAAAGTCTTTGATAATAACAGTTGACAAGAATCGGGAACAGGAAGTTCTTGACCAATTGCAAAAATTTGCGAATAAACATTCACTAGAATATAAATTATCTTTTTTAAGCTCAGACAAATCGCTTTTTCATCTTGAAATATATGGAGATGGCTTTCATATAACTAGTAGAGACCGTCTCCAATTAAAAAATCAAGATGTCGAAGATATTTCTATGACTTTTTATACCGATATTAATAATAAAACTCCAAACCCCACTTCAATTCCACAAGAGACACTTGATGAATTTTATAATGACCTCAAGAATTTTCTCGAAGAAATTCCAGATGCGACTGTTACAGAAGAAGGTTGAGCGTGTTGGTCATTTTGATTCTCAGCCAAACCAAAACTCGCTGAAACAAAAACTAATTTTACCAACAGATCCTAAAGGTCTCTTTTGCAATCAAC
Organism: Anaerolineales bacterium; assembly: GCA_016789365.1. Lineage (GTDB taxonomy): Bacteria > Chloroflexota > Anaerolineae > Anaerolineales > Villigracilaceae > Villigracilis. The sequence continues at coordinate 13,315 of JAEURH010000089.1, read as the reverse complement.
AGTCTTCAAAGCAAAGACAGCTTGCCATCATAAATAATTTTTAATCAGTACAGCCCTTTAGGGTCTTAGTACCAATTCCCCAATCTCTAGTCTCTATTCCCCCAATTCCCCACTATAATTCCATCCATGACAAACTTCTTCAACTTCGATGACTTAACTTGGGATGAAGTAGCAAACCTGCCACGCGATACGCCTTTGGTTTTGCCACTCGGTTCGGGCTACAGTAATACCGAATTGCAGAATCAATTATCAAATCCAGAACGATGCGGTTTACTTCCATCTTTTCCGTTTGGTTGGCGTAATAGCGGAATTGAAATCCCAGAAAAAGTTTTTATGCCGTACATCATCAACCTGCTCGATAGTTTGCGCGATGATGGTTTTACAAATGTGTATTGCCTCGCGCCGCAGGGCTTCGACCCGCAAAGTAGTTTTATGGCTCACCTCTCGCCGTTTATTTTGCGGCAAAGTCATGCATCACATGTTCAAGCCAAAGCGATTCTCCCGCCTGATAGTGAACGCGACAAAGTGATTTTGATTCCGATTGGTCACACTGAGCAACATGGTTTTCATTTGCCGCTTTCGGTAGATACCATCATCATTGATGCGATTGCTAAAGGTACAGTTGCTTTTGGAGATAAAAGCCCTAATTTGGCTACACGCAGTTTTACTTTACCCGTCATGCCTTATGGCGTTAGCACACATCGTGCATCTTTTGCTGGAACAATGAATGCTGGCGGACGCGCCTTTGAAGATTTTTGGATGGCAGTGATTGATACTTTAGTGGCACGCGGATTCAACCGCTTCTATCTGATGAGTGGGCATGGTGGCAATACCTCATTCTTGGTCAATATCGTGAAATATGCTGGCGAACGTCATCGCCGAATTTTTTGTGCCACCACTTGGTTACATACATCTGGAAGCATTGGCTCAGAAGCGATTAAAAAATATCGCACCTCCCCCATCGGCGGAATGGGTCATGCTTGCGAATTAGAAACATCGTTCTTATTACACCTCCGCCCTGATTTATGCAAAATGGAAAAAGTAGTTGATGAAGTTGATTTCGTTTCAACACCTGACTATTACATGGACTGGATTGAAGGCGGAAGTTTAGTCGCCAACCCACCGTGGGATGATGATACAAAAACTGGCGCGTATGGTGCCGGTAGCCACGCCACCCCCGAAAAAGGAAAGTTATGGCTTGAAGCGGCTATTGCAGAAAAAGCGAATCATGTGGAGCAAATCAACGAGCAACATGAACGCCGCGAAAAAAGAAGAAATGAAGGCTATGGTTTGTGGGGAAAGAAATTCTAATCTTTTACAACAAATTCAATTTTCATACTGCAAAATTGTAATTTGCCAACTTGTAAAGCAAAAAAAGAACGATACTCACCAGCGACTTTTGGCGCAATAAAAAAAGCACTCACGCGCAATGTATCGCCTGGCGGTACAAACTCTTTCGTATCTTGTATTCTGGTGTTTTCATGGCGGTAGCCACCTTTATACACATGGTCAATCGTATTGCGCGTCCACGTTTTTGTGCCAGTGTTTTGAATCGTCCAGAAAGCATAAAACTTAGATTCTTTTTTTAAGACAGCCCCTTTGGGCGGTTGGGTCTCAGCGACAATGATTGTACAATCCCATGGCTGTGGCGTTTTGAATTTTGATGAGTCATTCGGACCTGCAGTATTAGCACCAGCGATAAACCCAATTGGGGTAATGGTTGGAATGGGCGTAAGCGTTGGTAATAGATAAATAAATGTCACCGTTGGTGAGGGGGTAATGGTTGGAATGCGTGTGGGTGTAGTGGTTGATGTTAATGTGGGAGATGGATTTGCTCTAGCAGTTTGAGTCTGTGCCGCATCTGCTGTTTGCACGATGATGGTTTGCAAAGCGTTAATATCTGCTGGCGGATTGTTTACCACAGGGGCAGAAGCACCAGGCAAAGCACAAGCAAGCATAGCAAAAAGCAAGATGATTAAGGAAATCTTTTTGTTCATGTTTATATTCAAAAGTATAACATGCACTACACCATGTCATTGCGAGGCTGTTGGTCGAGTAGCCTTGAGCGCATTGTGTTGAGTTTATCGAAACATTCTTTCCGAAAGGCGTATCGAGACCATAAAGCCGAAGCAATCTCCTAATTAAATATGAGATTGCTTCGGGTTCGACGCTTCGCGTCTCATCCCTCGCAACGACATATCTACAATTTGAATCTTTCTTTTATAAACCTCTCCCCTTTTTCAATAAACTCATCATATTCTTCTGGTACAGGAGCAGACTTCATCATATCTTGAGTCTTTTCTCTTAATACTTGCCTTGCAGGTGGTGAGCCTGCCTCTTGCCATTTCTCCATGCTGTAATGTGGGTACACATTGCTGATGTAATATCCGTTTTTGTAATTGCGTAAAGTAGAAGGTTGATTCAAAAAATTTTTGCCAGGTCCCACTTTGAAAATTTCACTAACAGCAGAATTCACTTCATCTAATTGAAAACCATCATGCAAGCGTAAGGCTTGGTCAATGATTTCGTGGCAATGCACAAAGGTTGTTGGGGAAATAGATTTCGACCCTAATGAGTCGCCGATGAATGGAGCGAGATGTCCCGAAGACAAAAGAAGCGCGAGGGTGTTCATCCAGTATGTATCAGCGGCAATTAAATCCATGCCCCAGCCTGTGCCACTTCCCGAAGTTGAACAATGTGGAATTTGATAATGTTTCATCATTTCGGAACACGCCACGCTTATCAAAATAGATTGTGGGTCGTAAAAATTTAACATCGTACGCATGTCAAAATATACAGGCAACATGCCTAATAAAATTGGCGCACCTTTTTTTATTGTTTGACTAATGACTAAGCCTGCTAGTAATTCTGCCATCAACAAAGTTAATGTACCTGCTGGTGTTAATGGAGTAGATGCACCCGCCATGCTATAGTTTGAAAAAATAATCGGCAAGCCACGCTCAATGGAAACTTTCATTTTATCCACTGTGCCAGCATTTAACACCAATGGGCTAACTGGATTGAAATATGGAATCACAAATGGCTTGTCACCAACTTCTTTTCCATTTAATAATTCAAACATATCTAGCACATCAGGAAATTTATTTTCATCTGAAACCAATAACACCAATGGCTTGGTTGTATTTGCAATATGTTCAAGCGAGCCATACATATCGCCAAGTTCTTCAGCAACATCACGTACAATGCCTACTGTTGAAATCACATCATAATGTTTGAACATTGAACCCAAACGAACTAAATCACGAAAATTTTCGCGTTTGAAAATATCTAATGTTTCATCATACGGGTTTTGATAAAACAAAGCCGTAACTCCCACTCCAAAGCGCAAACGGTCTTCACCTAATTTCATTTGATGATTTCCGCGGCGGTCATACACATCAATTGTTTTGGGTGCTGACTTTATCGCTTCTTCCACTATTTCAGGTTGGAATTTGACAATTCGGTCTTGTGACTTAATCCCAAGTTTCCATTCAAGTAGATTCAAAATATCTGGCGAGTCAACTCTTACGCCTGTTTCACTTAATACTTTCAACACATTTTGATGAGCCTCTTGAATTTGTTCTGCGCTCATCATCGTTAACTTCGGGCGGACGTTGTTCATAAAAATTCTCCTCCTATAATTTTATCTTAACCCGATGAGACCGCAGACGGCAGACCGCGGTCTATGGTCAGCGGTCTGCCGTCTAAATTTATTTCTGCTTTTCCCACACTTTTCTGTCTTCAGGGTCTTCTGCATCTAAATCTTTTGGTTCAACAGGCTTGAAAACTTTATGACCATGCGATGTCCATAAATCCGCCGCGAGTTTTTGAGCATTACACTCAACACCTTGATTAGAAAAATATTGACACACACGAGTCACATCACGCTGAAATATTTTCCAAGCCGATGGATTCGATTCGGGAATCACAATTTGCGGAAAATCAATCATGCTAATCTCGCCATCCCAATACAAAATATTATAAGCAGATAAATCTCCATGAATGCAATTATGCTTAAGCATTAAGTCAATATTATGTATCACACGCTCAAAAAGAACTTGGGCTTCATCTACTTCAAGCGAAACTGAATTCAAAATTGGAGCAGCAGTTTTCAGGTCACCGATGAAGCGCATGAGAATTGCATTTTTCTCTTTGGCATAAGGCTTGGGTATATCCGCACCCGCATCAAATAAAGTTTCCATTGTCTGATATTCGTATGCAATCCACGAGATATGACGCACTTGCTCGCCATAACTTGTGCGCTTCTCAACGGCTTTGATATCGGCTTCTTTCCAAAGTTTGTGGCCATCTTCATCCAAATCTAAACGACCTAAACGATATTCTTGCACGTTCTTCAAACTTCGCAATGAAGTTGGGCGATAAATTTTTGCGGCAAGCAGTGGCGCATCCACTTCCAGCACGGGCTTACATAAATAGACCGAAGCCTCTTTGCCAACTTTAACTTTTTTCAAAACATCACTAATCCATTTTTTTTCGTAAAAAGCACCAAGCGTTTCAAGCAACCACCATTCTTCAAAACGCGCGGCTTTGTACGTGAATTTAAATGTTTTACGAGAATCATCTTGCTCTTTCAAAAATTCATAATCCGATTTTGAAATTTGCTTCGGATGCCTGCCTGTTTTACGCGGACGGCGTTTGCTGGCATTCAACATCATTTCGTATGGGTCATCATCATCTAACAATCGAGATAAATCTTTTGTATTCATTTTTACCTTATTTACATAAAACGTCCCGCAGGTTTTCTTTACGGGTTTAATGACTCGATAGAAACCTGCGGGACGATATAAATTAAATAAAAAACCGCAGGCTGAGTACGCCTGCGGAGATAAGTAATTAAAAATTACATCTCATAAGAAGGAGGCGCACTGAACAAACTTGTTTTGACAGATTTAGCAACTTGCATGTTTACGAGCCTCCTTTCGGTGAAATAAGATAACAAGATTTTATGACAACTCAAAAACTTAGTCAAGCCTAGTTTTTGACATGCTCATCAAAAAATTCTACGGCACGATTCATAAACAACAACCAAGCATCGCCCACAAACGAATGCCTTTGCCCGTTATACACAAACAACTCCACATCTTTGCCCGCATCTATCAACGCCTGATTTAATTTATAAGACCATTCTGGCGGAGTCGAACCAATATAATCCCCATCTGCTGAGCCGATATGAATTTGAATTGGAACGGATACATAATCCAAAAAATAGATTGGAGCAATCTCCCGCATCTTTTCCGCGCTTGTGGCTGATTCTACATAGGCGGCTATTATCTCGGCTGGAAGCGATTCTGGAATCACATCCGCAGAGTTACAAGTTTGTAATAACTCGCCTGCATAAATATCACCGATGCAACCATATCCCCAACGTGCTATCAAATCTGCATCATCTGCGGAATTAGGTGCATACAACACTGCCGCTTTGACTGGCGAATTTAATGTCAATACTTTCGTTGTGATTCCACCACCCATGCTATGTCCCCACATACCGATTCGGTTTGAATCCGCTTGTGGAATTGAATCTAGTGAAGCAATCAAATTCATCACATCAGTCACCAAGCCTGTATGGAAGAATGAAGCGTCAACATCTGACCCGCCCCAACTGCGAAAATCTGAAGCGATGGTGATGTATCCTCTTTCCACTAAATAAATAGAAGCGCGTTCTGTACCATCACCTGAAGTATATGTGCTACGATTTTCATATCCATGATTCATGATGATGACTGGAAATGGTCCGTCACCTTGTGGAATTTGCAAAATGCCTGTAATTTGCAATCCATCCGAAGGGTATGAAATTAGATATTTTGTGTAAGTATTTGTTAATCCGAGAACAACATCGAATGAAATTTCTCCACCTGTAAATGTTCTTTCCCTTAATCCTGCAATGGTGTATGGATACATCAAATGCGGAACGGGCGTAGATGCAGGAATTAGTGTTTCTGTTGGTATTGCAGTAGGTGTTTCGGTTTGGCGAATAATGGTGACAATTGGGCTTGGTAAAACTGGTGTTGATGAAACAGCAGGGTTACAACTAATGATGAATATAAAAATTCCAACCCAAACAAAACGAGACATACTAAATTGGAATTGTAAAAAAGAATGAACTGCCAGCGCCTTCTTTGCTTTCAAACCAAGTTTCGCCGTCATGTAAATTGATAATATGCTCAACAATTTTTAATCCAAGCCCAAAGCCTAAACGTGGGTCTGATTTATCTTCGAGGATGGTTTCAAATGCTTCAAAGACCAATTCTTGCTTTTCTTCAAGAATGCCAATGCCTGTATCACGCACTTCAAACAAAATATTATTCGGTTCTTTTTTAATACGAAGCGTAATCGTCCCATTTTCAGTAAACTTGACTGCATTATGAATATAGTGCAATAAGGCTTGTGAAAGTCTTTCTGCATCGGCTTCAATGGTTGGGAGATTTTTATCTACCTCTTCTTCAAGCGTTAAGCCGAAGCCATTTTCTATCATTTGGTCAGCGACAGTTAACACGCCGTCTAACATAGCGGAAATATCAACTTCTTCAAGCGTTAATTCCATTTTGTTATTAACAGTCAGGGCATAATCGTAAAGCAAGTTTGCGTCTTCTATCACAGGTGAAAGCGCGGCGTATATATGTTCGATGGGTGAATCTTCTATATTAATGTAATCTTCAAGTTCTTCAATATTATATAAAGATTTAACCTTTGACTGCGCAAAGGCTAAATCCTTACGCATTTTGGAAGACATGCGAAATAAAAATTGATTGTATTTATCGGGCATGGTAAAAGATTAATCTTTCTTGCCACGCAAGAAAATCGCCCAGTACACTGCGGCGACCATCACTGCTCCGCCAATAATATTGCCGATGGTAACGGGAAGTAAGTTGTTTATAAAAAAGGCTTGCCATGTGAGTGAGTCGAGGTTGGCGACTCTATCTCCAATACGCAACATAAATTCAGGGTCAAACATTTTGACGAACAAAGCGTAGGGCATGAAGTACATATTTGCCACACTGTGTTCAAAACCTGCCGCCACAAAAGCAGTGATAGGGAAAATGATTGAAGCGATTTTATCTAACGTGGTTCTGGCGCTAAACGTCAGCCAGACTGCTAAACAAACCAATAGATTGCATAAAATTCCTAAGGCAATGGCTTGAATAAATCCTAATTCAGATTTTGAAATGGCAATGCGTAATGCCGCTATGCCGACCGCATCTGCGCCAAAGGTGTATTGTTTGCTGAAAAACATCAAAACTGCTGTGCCAACTGCGCCAATAAAATTGCCAATATAAACAATTACCCAATTGCGGAGCAAGGCAACGGTAGTCACTTTTTGGCTTGCCCATGCCATCACAATTAACGTGTTGCCTGTAAATAATTCTGCGCCACCCACCACAACCAAAATAAGCCCCAAACAAAAAACTAAACCTGTTAGCAAGCGAGTTACACCATAAGGCAAAGCAGTTGAAAATGCTAATGCACCATCTGCACTGTTAACAGACATACCGCCCGCGGCAATGGTTGTGGCAAAAATACCACCAAGCGAAATAAATAGCCCAGCCAATATGGAGAGCATGAGCATAGTGAAAAATGGCATATTTGCTTTTCGAACACCTATGCTTTCAGCCTTTGCCGCCATCTCGGCAGGTAAAAGAGAATCTATGTGGATTTCATTCATAACAGCCATCTCCTTTTATCTAATAAAAATTGCCTGTAATGTTAAGTATTATACATTACAGGCAATTAAAAGTTTATTTTTTGTTTTTAAATTTTTGGACCTGCTTCAATTATCTCTTTTGGAGTGCCCTCTGCAAATTTGGCAAAGTTATCTACAAAGCGTTTGGCAAGTTCTTTATAACCTTTTTCATATGCGGCTTTATCTCCCCATGAAGAAGATGGGTCTAACACTTCAGCAGGAACATCAGGGCATGAAGTTGGCACTTCGTAACCAAAGACAGGGTCTGTCTTGAATTTAACTTTATTCAATTCACCATTGAGTGCGGCAGTTAACAAAGCGCGTGTGTGCTTAATAGAAATGCGTTTGCCAACTCCGTAAGCACCGCCTACCCAACCTGTGTTGACTAACCAGCATGTGACATTATGCTCTACTAATTTTTTCTTGAGCAGTTCAGCATATTTGGAAGGATGATGCACCATGAATGGACCACCAAAACAAGCACTAAATGTTGCTTGTGGTTCTTTACCTAAGCCTGCTTCTGTGCCTGCAAGTTTGGATGTGTAACCAGAGATAAATTGATACAAGGCTTGATTAAGATTTAATCTAGCAATTGGTGGCATAACACCAGTCGCATCACAGGTAAGGAAGATAATGTTCTTTGGATGCCCAGCATATTTTTCTGGGACGGCATTATCAATAAACTCTAAAGGATAGGAGGCGCGAGTATTTTCAGTTACAGAGTCATCTATCAGGTCAATGCGACGCGTTACTTTATCGTAAGGAACATTTTCGAGAATCGTTCCAAAGCGATGCGTGGCGGCAAAAATCTGCGGTTCAGCCGATTCGGATAAGCCAATCACTTTTGCGTAGCACCCGCCTTCAAAGTTGAAAACGCCGTCTGCGCTCCACCCATGTTCGTCGTCACCAATGAGGCGGCGAGAAGGGTCTGCTGAAAGAGTCGTTTTGCCTGTGCCGCTTAATCCAAAAAACAAAGCGACATCATCTTTATCATTTGGGTTGACATTTGCAGAACAGTGCATGGGCATTACACCTTGAAGTGGCAAGATGTAATTCAACACTGTGAAAATTGATTTTTTCATTTCACCTGCATATTGTGTATTGCCAATAATCACAAGTTTCTTTTCAAACGAAAGCAAAATGAATGTTTCGCTTCGTGTGCCATCAGATTCGGGGCTTGCTTTGAAAGAGGGAATATCTACCACTGTAAATTGAGGTACAAAATTTTTATGCTCTTCGAGCGTTTGTGGCAGTAAAAACATGTTACGAATAAAATGTGCGTGCCACGCATATTCGGTTACGAAACGCACAGGTAAACGATATTTTTCATCTGCGCCTGCATATACATCTTGCACGAACACATCTTTATCTTTTATAAAATCCGTCATCTTTTTGTAAATGGCATCGAATTTTTCTGCATCAAACGGTTTGTTGTATTGCCCCCACCAAATGTTATTTTCAGAGTCAACATGCTTGATAATAAATTTATCATTCGCACTGCGACCTGTATGTTTGCCAGTATGTGCAACTAATGGACCATCTGAAGCGATGTTGCCTTCTGCGCGAAAAATCGCCTCTTCTGTAAGAGACTCAGTGGTCAAGTTCCAATAAGCATTTTTTACGCTTGAAATACCCAATTTGGCAAGGTCATAATTTGCCTTGCGGGCTTGGGCAATAGATTCTGCTGGGGAAGCGTGGTTTTGAGAATGGGTCATAAATACTCCTCTAAAATTGTGATTTTGTACTATTAACACAAAATCTGGTCAAAGGAAACTCTCTGACCAGATGCGCTAATAGCCCCGTGAAAACGGCTCTGACTGTGATTGTCAGCACTGGGGTTCATAAGGCTAATTATACTATTTGAAACTATCAATTACTCGCAAGTAAACGCGCCAGCCGAAACATCTTTCGCCTGCGCCCAGTTTTTCTCAAATTCTTGTAAATATAAGGCGGCAATTTCGGGGTTATCTAAAATAATTACATTTTCTTCATTTCCACTATCGGCATTGCCAGAGAAATTTAGAGAGCCTGTAATCACAATACTATTATCAATAATAATAACTTTGTGATGCAGAAAACTAGCGTTGCCATCTTGCCGCGCTGGCACATTGGCACACCAAAACGTTTTCAATTGCGAGGTGGTGTAATTACTGCCAAAAGTTTCAAATACGCCTTTCACATCCAAACCTGCGCGGGCGCGTTCAATCATCGCAACGGCAAGTGGATTATCCGTAAAACTAAAAGCAAGAAAACGGATATTCACTTTCGCATCGCGCACAATTGCAATTAGCTTGCTAACAACTTTATCTTCCGAAGAAAACAAAACTTGAATTGGCGTGTTGTTCAAAATTGCCCATTGTTGATTCACCGTTGAAGGCGCACGCGGACCAAATTGCCCCGTCCATAATTCTTCCCATTCACGTTCATAAATCGCCGCAATTTCTGGCGAGTGAATCACAATCACATTATTATTTTGTTTATAAATTCCATTGACCGTGATATTGGTTGAACCCGTCCATGTAATTTGTCTATCGAAAATCCAAAACTTATTGTGCATTAAAGCAGAGCGACCTAAATCATCTTTGACTTCGATGCCATTTTGCATCAAGCGCGTAAACTGTCCGCGATTTGGTTCCGCGTCAATACCTAGCCCATTTTTGTCATCTGTCACCCAACGGACATCTACCCCGCGGGCTTTGGCATTGATTAACGCATCGGCTACGCGCGGCAAGTTAAATTCAAACGATGAGATATGAATACTCACCTGAGCATTATTGATAAATTGAATTAATTTTTCTTCAATTGAACCTGCTGGGTTATTTGGATTGCTCAACGTTAATGGGTCTGTGAAATACACTTCCCACCATTGGCTGGGAGGAATTGGTGAAGGTATTTCAGTAACAGGGATAATAAACGGGTCAGTCGGTGACTCGACAATTACAATCGGCGTTTCAGTAACGGGGATGATAAATGGTAGCGGTGTATCCGTTGGCGTTGAATAAAATGGAATTTGTGTGACGGGTGCGAGTGTCGGCAATTCCATTGGTTCGCAAGCAACAAGCAATACACAAGCGATGAAAGTGGTGATGAGTTTTTTCATAAGTTATCAAGTGGCAAGCCACTTGACTCCAAATTATTCCAATGCCGAAAAATCTTGCGGGTTGCCTAATGGATAATTTGTCGCTTCGGGCGCAATGCGTTTCACTAAACCACCTAACACAGTGCCTGTGCCAACTTCAACAAATGTATTGATTCCCATTTCAGACATTTTCTTAATCGAATCCGTCCACTTGACTCGTGACTGCATTTGAGATTTAACATCTGTGCGACATTCATCTGCTGATTTAAGAATAGATGCAAACACGTTTCCAACTACGGGGATGCTTGGGTTTACAAACTCAGCATTATCCACCGCTTGATTCCATTCCGCTTGAATCGAATCCATTAACGGAGAATGTGCCGCGATAGATACAGCCAATGGCAAAGCTCGTTTTGCACCAGCGGATTTTGCTAAAGTCATTGCGCGTTCTACGGCTGGTTTTGCTCCAGAAATCACCACTTGACCCGGGCAATTGTCATTGGCAACTTGCACAAGTTCATTCTCTGTGCTGGCTTCTGCACAAACTTTATCTAATGTAGGAATATCTAAACCTAGTATTGCCGCCATGCCACCGGGATTTAATTCGCCTGCACGTTTCATCAATTCACCGCGTTTTCGGACGAGGCGCAGACCATCTTCAAAAGAAAATGCGCCAGCCGCGCACAAAGCAGATAACTCGCCAAGAGAATGTCCCGCGACAGAAGCAGGTATCAGGTCAGGAAAAAGAAGCGAAAAGGTTCGGTAAGATGCAATCGAATGAATAAATAAAGCTGGTTGCGTGTTGACCGTATCATTAAGTTCATCTGCTGAACCGTTTATCATCAAATTTGAAAGTGAAAATCCAAGAATCGAATCGGCTTCGTCAAAGGTTTGTTTTGCAATGGGATACGCCTCGACAAGTTCCTTGCCCATGCCAACGGTTTGCGAGCCTTGCCCTGGAAATATAAATGCTGTGGTTTGTGAGTTGAGTTTCATTATTAAGTCTCCATTAGAAAAACTTTTGCCACAGAGCGCACAGAGTTCATTGAGATTCTTTTTGGGCTTTCTCTGAGGTCTCTGTGACCTCTGTGGCTAATTTATTGCATTCTTACTCATTAAAACACAAACGGGTCGTGAATGTCACGACCCGTTTTATGACGAAAAAATTATTCGGACTTCTTTTCTTTTTTCACTTGCACAACTTCACGTCCTTTGAAATAACCGCAATTATCACAAACGGTGTGTGGCAGGCGTTTGCTTCCGCAGTTAGAACAAGTGACGAGATTGGACAAAATCAACGCATCCTGTGAACGTCGGCGGTCGCGGCGTCCTTTAGAATGTTTGCGCTTTGGATGTGGGGTCATGAACTTTCTCCTTATTTACATGGTGTAGGGGCGAGGTGACCTCGCCCCTACAAAAATACATTTTTGAATGAAGCGGGCTGATTATATATGCGGGAGGCGGGTACGTCAAGCAGTTTTGTAGTGCGTATTTTTACTTTTTGTTAACCAAATCTTAAGCGGTGTTCACAAACTTTCAATCCTATATAAGCGTATAATAATCAAAGGAGTAAACATCTAATGAGTATCTCTCTTATTGTGATATGTGGTTTTCTTTTTGTTGCAGTGTTGATTATAGGGGTTGGCATATACTTTTTCAACAATCGGCAGAATCAAAATTCAGCAGATAATTCAGGTGGCGATACGAGTTCATCGGGCGTTTTGTTTTGGGGAAGTTCTGATACAGGTGGGGATAAAAATGATGATGGCGGTTTTTGGGGTGGAGATAGCACTGGCGATTCGGGTGGTGACGGCGGAGGCGGAGATGGTGGTGGAGGCGGTGGCGAATAAATTATGGAGACTGTCAATTTAGGAGTGACAGTCTCCTATTAATAGTAAAATCAACGCATGGAAGTTCAAATTGCCGTTGCGAAAATAAATAAATACGCCGTTTCTGAAAGTGGCGACACGCTTGAAGCGATTGAACGCCCAACAGGTGGATTATCTGTCGTGTTAGCAGACGGGCAGACATCAGGCAGAGGCGCGAAAGCAGTGTCGATGTTGGTGGTGAGAAAAGTCATCGGCTTGATTGCAGAAGGCGTGCGTGATGGAGCCGCGGCAAGAGCCGCATCTGATGCGTTGTTTGCAGATAAGGCAGGTAAAGTCACTTGCACGTTGAATATCGCATCTGTTGATTTACATAGTAAAACAATTGTGTTGACTCGCAATAATCCCGCATCTATGTTTATTTGTCGGGGTGAAGAAATTGATGAACATAATCAAGAAAGTGTTTCATTGGGAACTTCACGCAATGTGCGCCCCGTTGTTACCGAAATTGAAATTGAAACAGGATTAACAATTGTGATTTTTAGCGATGGCATTTCACATGCAGGCGAACGCGTTGGCAGACCGATGAATGTAAAACAAGCGATTCAATCTATGATAGAAGACCAAGACCCAACGCCTCAACAACTTGCCGACTCTTTGCTTGAACAAGCCGTGCGCCTCGATGACAACCGCCCAGCGGATGATATCAGT
>JAEURH010000088.1 GCA_016789365.1 Anaerolineales bacterium | reverse complement strand
TATTGACTCCGCACTTGCTGGTGAAGCGCTTCAAACTTTAACTTGGACTGCTCTTGCTTTCATCAGCATTGCTTTGATTCAACAAGTTGTAGCAATCGGAGTAACGTATCTTGGCGAAAACGTGGCATGGACTGCAACCAATGCATTGCGTGCCGAACTTGCCGAACATGCTTTGCATTTGGATATGAAATTTCACAATGACCACACGCCTGGTGAATTAATCGAACGCATTGATGGTGATGTCACCGAGTTAGCAACTTTCTTTTCACAATTTGCATTGAACTTAATCGCAAATGGTTTATTGCTCATCGGCATTCTGATTGCATTATTCATCGAAGATTGGCGCGCAGGTTTGGCTTTCACCATTTATTCTTTCTTAACAATTTTTATTTTAGGAAAAGTAAAAGACATCGCCGTGCCACATCAAAAAGCAAGGCGCGAAGCCGAAGCGCAATATTATGGTTTTATCGAAGAGCAATTAAACGGCACAGAAGATATTCGCTCCAGTGGCGCGGTTAGTTTTTCAATTCGCGAATTGTTTCGCCATCAAAGCGTCATACTTGGTCACAGCCGCAAAGCGCATTTCAAACGTTGGATTATCGAAAACGCAATGGGTCTCGCGCTTACAGCAGGCACAATCCTTGCTATCGTCAGTGGCTATTGGCTTTTTACTTTAAGTCTTATCACCATCGGTACGGTTTATCTTTTCGTGCATTACATCGCCTTGCTTGAAGAACCTTTTTGGGCAATGACTCATGAAATCGAAAGTTTTCAAACCATCGGTGCCTGCGTAGAGAGACTGACCGAGTTTAAAGCACTCAAGCGTGAGGTCAAGAATGAAGCGGGTTTGGAAATTAAATCACATCCGCTTGATTTGAAATTTGATAATGTCACATTTTCCTACAACGGAAATGATTCGGTTCTTTCGCGCCTCTCTCTTGACCTGAAAACTGGTTCTGTTTTAGGTCTGCTTGGTCGTACAGGAAGCGGAAAGACAACAATAGGACGATTGATTTTCCGTTTGTATGATGTCAATGATGGAAGCATAAAAATAAATAATATGAACATCAAAGATTTGCAACTTGATTCATTAAGAAAAAATATCGCCATTGTGACTCAAGATGTGCAATTGTTCAAAGCATCTATTCGTGAAAACTTGACTTTCTTCGACAGAACAATTTCTGACGAAAAAATTATCAGCACACTTGAAGAACTTGAACTCGGCGATTGGTATAAAAATTTACCAAATGGATTAGACACTGAACTTGAAACAGGCTCAAAATCTCTATCCGCAGGTGAAGCGCAATTGTTGGCATTCACACGAGTCTTTTTGAAAAATCCAGGCTTGGTGATTTTAGATGAAGCCTCATCACGTTTAGACCCTGCAACAGAAGTCAAACTTGAACATGCGATAGATAAATTGTTGAAGGGCAGAACCGCCATCATCATTGCACACAAACTCGACACCATCAAACGCGCAGATGATATTTTGATTTTAGAACGCGGCAACGTGCTTGAATATGGAAATCGAAAACAACTTGCTGAAAACACAAATTCACGTTTTTATCAACTTCTGCAAACTGGATTAGAGGAAGTTCTTGCTTAATGACTTGCCACAGAGAACACAGAGGTATCAGAGAAAACCTCAAAAAAATCTCAGTGAACTCTGTGCGCTCTGTGGCTAATGCTCTTAAAGGAAATTACTATGACTGAAACAACCCTCAACCAAAACGAAAACATCCCATCACTCCCCGCATGGAAAGTGATTTGGGAAATGATTCGCTTCCGCCCGTGGCTAAACTTTATTGACTTCGTCAGCGTGGCATTGATTCGCTTTTGCTGGCAAATTGCGCCCGCGTTAATCATCAAAGCCTTTTTTGATTTTGTCACAGGCGCAACGCAACTCGCTTTTGGCATTTGGACAATCGTTGCCTTGTTAATCACCATTTGGTTAGGGCGCGTTATCGCAAGTTATGGCTTTTATTACGCCGATGTCCCCATCTTCGCAGAGATGAATACGCTGGTGCGAAAAAATTTATTAACGTACATTCTAAAACGCCCCGGCGCATCACAACTTCCCGATTCCGCTGGCGAAGCAGTCAGCAGATTCAAAACTGATGTGGACCAAATTCCATTATTTGTGATTCTGATTAACGATATTATCGTTGGCATCGGCATCGTTATGTATGCCATTTACTTGATGACTCAAATCAGCGTTTCCATCACCGTCATGGCGTTGATTCCATTAATCATCGTTGGCATTGTCGCAAACATCGCCACAAAACGAATCGAGCATTATCGCACTGCATCGCGTCAAGCGGCTGGCAATGTCGCTGGATTCATTGGTGAATTTTTTGGTGCAGTGCAAGCGGTTAAAGTTGCCAATGCCGAAAAAAATATCATCAACCATTTTCACAAAATCAATGACGAACGTCGCACATTAACGGTCCGCGAAAAAGTATTTGATGATATCCTCGGTTCAATTTATCGCAACACATCCACGCTTGGCACAGGTGTTATCTTAATTCTGGTTGGTCAAGCCATGCGCGAGGGCAGTTTCACGCTCGGTGATTTTTCGCTTTTCGTTTATCTGCTCGTCAGCATGGGTGACCTCACAACCTTTGCAGGCATGTTGTGGGCACGTTACAAACAACTTGAAGTTTCAGTCAAACGTATGTATCGACTCATGGAAAATGCGCCATTGAACGCGCTCGTTGAACATAGCAAAGTGGATTTGACTGGCGATTTACCTGAAATTTTTTATGATGAAAAAACCGCCTCAGACCGACTGGAAGAATTGGTTGCTGAAAAACTAACATTTCACTACCCTGATTCATCCAACGGCATTGACGACATTTCTCTCAAAGTCAAACGCGGCTCATTGACAGTTATCACAGGTCGCATTGGTTCTGGCAAAACAACTTTATTAAGAACATTACTTGGTTTATTACCTGCCGATTCTGGCACAATAAAATGGAATGAAAAAATAATTAATGATGCAAGTAATTTCTTCATTCCGCCACGATGTTCTTACACAGCACAAGTTCCAAGATTGTTTAGTAATACATTACGCAACAACATTTTGCTTGGCATGAATCGTTCAGATGATGATATTTACAAAGCAACCAAACTCGCCGTCATGGATAGAGACTTAGAACAACTCGATGACAATTTAGAAACAATGGTCGGCGCGCGCGGCGTTAAATTATCTGGTGGGCAAATGCAACGAACTGCCGCCGCCAGAATGTTCATCCGCGAGCCTGAACTTGTCGTGTTTGATGATTTATCTAGCGCGTTAGATGTTGATACCGAAAAACAACTCTGGGAGCGAATCTTTGAATCAGGTAAAGAGATGACATGTTTAGTTGTATCGCATCGCCGTCCATTGTTAAGGCGTGCAGACCACATCATCGTGTTAAAAGATGGCAAAGTTGAATCCGAAGGCAGATTAGATGAACTACTTGGGTCAAGCCCCGAAATGCGCGAGCTGTGGAAGTTGGAAGAAAATTAAACAATTAGACAAACAAAAAGGAGATAAAAATGAAACACTTTATTATTTTCGGATTACTATTTGTTTTGCTCACTGCGTGTGGTGAAAGTAAGCCACCTTTCACTGATAACGGAAATTCTGGTCAAATCAAAGTCATCGTTTTTTATGACGATAACAAAAATGGTGTTATGGATAGTGGCGAAACTGGTGCGCAAGCACAGTCTGTCATATCAATATCTCAAGATATTTCTTGCCCACCAACCACAAATCCTCCTTTTGTCGATACGGATATCAATGGTTTACACGAATTTAAAGATTTGAAACCTGGCAAATATTGTATTGCATTGAGTAATGGCTATGCTCCTATTACTAAAATGACTCAAGAAGTGTATGTAAGTAGTGAAATGATAACAACTGTTATGGTAGGAATAGTTAAACAATAATATTTTTACTATTAAGGAATTAGGAGTTAATTTTGTCATGCTAATTAAAACCCTTAAATGGCCCGTACTGAGTTTCCTTACTGTTGCTTTGGTTATTTTGGTTACAAAAATATTTTTCCCTGATTTGAAAAATTATTTTCAACCTTCTATGATGGGAATTGTCTGGTTTACATTTGGAATTTGGATTGGATATAGAACTGCTAAAAATGGCGGAGATTTTCGCAAAGCCTACGCCGCAGGTTCATTCTTTGGAGTCTTCCCCGCCATTCTCTATATTTTAGATTTTGGCATCTTATTGGAAAACGATATGTCCGCAGGGATTCTTGGCGGTGTTTTCAGTTTAAGTATGGTGATTATTGGAACTGCAATTGGAAGTGGATTTGTTTTGAGTGAAAACTAAATCAATACAGGAGTTAATCCATGCTATCTCGCTATCATCAATCATTAGTCATTTCATTAACAATGATGGTCTTACTTGTTATTCCCCTAAATCAAGAAATCGTTTCTGCTGAAACTTCAAAAGAAGTTGCCTATGCAGACAAAATGGAAGACTATGTAAAAACTCAGATGGAAACGTATAAGATTCCAGGTATGTCCATTGCCATTGTTAAGGATGGTCAAGTTGATTATCTGCAAGGTTTTGGCGTAAAGAATCCCAATGGAGAAAAAATAACTCCTGATACGCCATTCTTGCTCGCCTCTGTTAGCAAGTCGTTTATAGCAGTCGCCATTCTGCAATTAGCAGAAGAAGGCAAACTCAATGTAGATGACCTTGTGATTAAACATCTGCCGTGGTTTGATGTAGCAGGAGATGGCGAAAATCAAATTACAATTTCGCATCTGTTGTATCACACCAGCGGATTCTCTGAATTAGGCGGCGTTGAAGCAATTATCATACCCGATGAAGAAAATGCCTTAGAAATTGGTGTACGCAATTTAGCATCTGCCGAACTCGCTTTCCAACCAGGCGAACAATTTGAATACTCAAACTTAAATTACAACGTTCTAGGGCTTATTGTTCAAGAAGTATCAGGACAAACCTTCGAAGAATATATTGAACAACATATTTTTACTCCTCTTGAAATGAATCATTCTTTTACTTCGATGGCTGAAGCCAGAGAAAACGGCGCAACAAGCGGATATTATCCATTCTTTGGCATTCCGATTGTTTATGATAACTACATGGTATCCTCCAGAGCCACTTTACCCGCAGGAGGATTATGGTCAAGCGCATCGGACATGAGTCAATACATGCTTGCTTATCTCAATAGTGCTGAAACTGAAAATTTAATTTTGTCTTCGGCAAGCACTTCAAAATTATTTAATATTGGCTTTGAAATTGACCCAAGTTATGGCTTTGGCTATGCTATGGGATTATTTCATGCGGATGGTTTCTGGGATAAGGAATTACTAGAAAAACAAAATACTGAATTGAATCAATATGATTTCGAGCAACTGAATACCTATTGGCATGAAGGTGATTGGGCAAATTACAAGTCCGTCCTTTTATTTGTCCCTGAACACAATTTCGGCGTAGTGGCTTTGATGAACACCAATGACCATACAAGAACATCAGGTTTTCGATACTTCGCATGGGATATTACTCTAATAGCCACAGGCGGCCAGGCGCAGTACTTCCCTACCAGCGAAGAAACAATGGTGCGTTATTCTAAATTATGGTTTGGTGGATTAAATTTGATTTTGATAGGTTTCGTATTTATATCATTAAGACAATTAAGAAAATTTAAGTCAGATACAGTCAACCCAGCACTTCAAAGAAAAAAGTTCATTCAATATGCAGGAATCCCTCTATTTATAGATATTGCCCTGCTTGGTTTTATCTTTTTGAAATTATTACCAGAAAACAATACCAGCATCCCTGTTTTGTTAAAGCAAGCACCAGATTTAGGAATAATTTGTGTTATGTTGCTTTTGCTCTCAGGTATATGGGGCATCATACGAACAGGGTGGTTTGTAATTGCATGGAAAGGGAAAAGTCATGCCAACATCAAATGAAATGATTCGTGAAACACGAGAAAAATTTAACCTAGCCATCGCAAACAAAGATGCTGAAACAATACGCTCTTTGCTTGCTCCAAGTTATCACATCGTCACAGGTCGCAGTGACCAGTTTCACGGTCAAGATGAAGAAGCGAAACGATGGAGTCAAGTTTTTGAATCAGACCCCACTGCAATTTATCGCCGTAAGACGCGTGAGATATCAATCAATGAAGCGTGGGGCATAGCAGAAGAATTAGGAAATTGGAAAGGCAGTTATACGCTCAACAAAAATTTAGTGAATGCTTCGGGTGTATATTCTGCTAAATGGCAACGCACAAAAAATAATCATTGGGTTTTGCAGGCAGAAATTTTTACAACGATTGAGTTTGATGAAAGTTGTATTCCGCCAGACCCACTATAACGTCATTGCGAGGACGCTCTTGCTCTTCGTCCGAAGCAATCTCTGACATAATCATAAGATTGCTTCGCCTTTATGGTCTCGATACGCCGCAAAGAACAAGTGCGCGTCTACTCGACCAACAGGCTCGCAATGACATGGAGAACGACATGGACATCATTACAGGAAAAATTTTAAAGTTAAATAATTGGCACGATGGAAAAATTATCGGGCTAGCAAAAGATGCGGGGAACAAGTTAATGGAATCAGGTCTAGACAGAGAAGCGGCTCTGACTCAACTCGATGCTGTTCGCCAAGACCCAACATCTTTTTTATCGGACGCATTGTTGGCAGACCTTGCTCGCGAGTGTATTCGGTTAACAAAAAATAATGAGCCATCACCCACTGAATTGCATAAAGAACCTTTGCCATTTCCAATTTGGGGCAAAGACCAAATTGACAGTGAAGCCATCAAACAAATGGAAAATGCGATGCGCTTGCCTGTCACAGTGACTGGTGCGTTAATGCCTGATGCTCATGTCGGTTACGGACTTCCCATTGGAGGCGTGTTAGCAACTGAAAATGTTGTCATCCCCTATGCTGTGGGTGTTGATATTGCTTGCAGAATGAGATTGTCTTTATATGAAGTCTCACCGATTTTGCTTGGGCAGAAAAAAGGTATGTTTGAAGAATCGCTATGGAACGAAACTGCTTTTGGCATGGGCGCAAAATGGACAGGTAGCAAAAGAGCAAACCACGAAGTGTTGGATGATGATGCTTGGTATGCAACAAAGCAATTAAGAACGTTGAAAGACACCGCCATGAATCAACTTGGCACGAGTGGCACTGGAAACCATTTTGTGGAATGGGGTTCGTTTCGCTTGCATGAAGATATGTTTGGATTAAAAGCTGGCGAATATTTGGCTTTGCTTTCACACAGCGGTTCAAGAGGAGTTGGTGCGAAGATTGCAGATAGATTCAGCAAACTTGCAATGGAAAAACATCCTGACTTAGATAAAAGTGTGCGTCACTTAGCATGGTTGAATTTAGATTCAGAAGATGGTGCTGAATATTGGGTCTCGATGGAATTGGCTGGCAAGTTTGCTTCTGCGAATCATTACATCATTCATAAAAGAGTTTCTGCATCGGTTGGGTTGAAAGAAGTAGCAGTTGTTGAGAATCATCACAACTTTGCATGGAAAGAAAAATTACCTGATGGTCGTGAAGTGATTGTCCACAGAAAAGGTGCAACACCTGCTGGCAAAGGAATCTTAGGCGTAATCCCAGGTTCGATGGGAGATGCAGGTTATGTTGTTCGTGGAAGAGGTGTGAGTGAATCACTTGAATCTGCATCACATGGTGCGGGTCGTTTGATGAGCAGACGCGCCGCGATTAACTCCATTAGCAAGTCTTCAAGAGATACATACCTCAAAGAACGCGGCGTGATTTTACTTGGAGGCGGCATTGATGAAAGCCCTCAAGCGTATAAGCCGATTGATGAGGTAATTTCTGCTCAACATGATTTAGTGGATGTGATTGGCAAGTTCACGCCGAAGATTGTAAGAATGGCGGATGAGCCGGGAGATATTTAAGAAGAGTGCGTCGCGCAAAGGTTAGCAAAGTAATAAATAAATATATAACTTGCTTAGCAAGTTAGTGATTCACAAATGCGCGACGCACCCTGCAGGGCGGTATAATAAAAACATGCTCATAAAAGATTCTCAATTCCAAGAACTTTTACTCTCCTTTTCGCAAGAAACGGATGAAAAGAAGCGCAAACAAATCGAAGACCAGATTTGGAAAAAATATGGCACAGAAAATACTGTGCTGGTTTTGGATATGTCTGGTTTCTCTTTATTAACTAGAAAATATGGAATTGTGCATTATCTTTCGATGATTCGTAGAATGCAATTAACTGTCGAACCAATTATCAGCGGGCATGGTGGGATGTTAATCAAATTTGAGGCAGATAATTGTTTTGCCATTTTGCCAAATCCGCTAAATGCCACCCGCGCCGCGATTAGCATTCAACATGCTTTCGCCGCATCTAATTTATTGACTGCTGATGATTTGGATATTCACGTCTCTATTGGAATTGATTATGGAAAAATCTTAATAGTCAACAATGAAGATATGTTTGGGGATGCGGTCAACCGAGCCTGCAAAATGGGAGAAGACATCGGGGACGCTGGCGAAATTCTCATCACGAAAGAGGCGATGGGTTTAATCCCAAAAGATGCGGAAATTGAAGGCAAGCCAATCCAAGTAAATATCGGCGGTTTGAACACAGACGCGTTTCAGGTTGCTTATCGAAAAAGTGAAGAAGAAGAAAATTAAAACAAAAGAGGATATAGAAATCTATATCCTCTTTTTGGTTACATAATTTATTTATTTTGGTTTTGCTAAAACCATCGTCCAATAGTTAAAATAGCCTTGATTGATAAACACATAACCAATGCCAATTTCGGTAAAGTTTTTATTTAACATATTCGCTTTGTGTCCAGTACTCGCCATCCAACCTTTGACGACATCCGCAGGGGTAGCATAGCCAGCGGCAACATTTTCAGCCGCAGAAGCATAAGTATATCCAAAACGGAAGATGCGTTGGAACGGCGTTGAGCCATCTGAACCTGTGTGCGAGAAAATTTGATTACAAGCCATATCAATTGAGTGCGTTTGGGCGGCTTGTGTTAATTGCGCTTGCGCCGTCACTGCAACTGCACCAACTTTTTTACGTTCCACATTCGTCAAGCGAATCACTTCCGCCGCAAATTCAGCGGCTTTATCTGCATTTGCGCCATCGCACAAAGCAGGAACTTCAGCACTTGCCCCAGCCGAACCAGCGAGCGGAATCGCCGCTTCACTTGATTCTGCAACAGGCGGAACTAACACACCACCTTCAACTTCCACAGGCTCAGAAGAAACTCCTGCTCCACAAGCCTGTACGAAGAAAATTACTAGAATAAAAAATAAGAAAAATTGTTTTTTCATGGATTGATTCTCCTAAACCATTAGTAGGTTAACAAATAAAAATCGGGTTGCTTTACAACCGAATTAAAAAACCACAAAACTCACACTTGATACTATCTTGCCCGCGCAAGATAACTTGATGAATATGTCCGCCACAACTTGGGCATTGGCTCGGCGCAGACTTTAATTTCGCCATCGTATCCGCATCAATTTCTACGGCGCGGTCGGTTTCAAAATCTTTGGTTTTGGCTCGGTTGATGAGTCCCTGCCATTCTTCGCACGGATGCCAAATATGAAAATGCGCGCTAGTCATCGGCGCACCAGATTCAAAAACAATTTTGATATGGTCTTCATTTTTGAGCAAACCTTGTTTGCTCGTCTCTATTGATTTCACCAAAGTCACAGGCACATCAATCATTAACTTCTGGCGTTTTTCTTTTTTTGTTGTAATAAATAAAACTTTTTCAGTGGCAACTTCTTCTTTTTGTTCAAACAAAATGCGTTGGTCAGTGAGATACAAAACACCTTGTGGGTCGCCTTTCTTTTCCTCGCCCATTTTCGCCCACACCGCTTTCACCGCCATCACACCTACTTCGGTTGCTAACAATGGAAAAGATGCTTGCGATAATTGACTTAACATCCAATCAATTTTTCGGATTTCATAACTAAATTGATTTACTTCTGTTCGCAACGAATCAAACATCCCGCTGATTTGATTCCGTGCGGCATTTGCCTGCGCCTCTAACGCTTCGACTTGCGGTTTGACTTGATTCAACAAACTTTGGGCTTGCGGCTGATTCTTCGACAGACTTGCCAATTGAGTCATATGTGAACGCACAGGCGTAATTGCTGTTCCTAATTGATTCGCTTGTTGCTCAATTTGTTTGTTGATGTTTGGTAAAAGACCATGCCACTTTTTAACAAGGTTACTGGCGCGTTCTTCAAAACCTTTCCCAAAAACATATCCTCTTGCACGCAAACCTTTCACTTTTTCAGCAAAACCATGGATGGTCGTTTGCGTATCTTCCACGCTATCGCGCAGACTCGTCAGGCGCGTGCTTTCTTCCAATGAATTAAATTTGGTTTGCAAAGCACGAATATCCGATTCAAGTTTTTTAGCAAGGTCAACGCTGTTCATTTAATAGTTTTCCTTTTCTTATAAAAAGAACTCAAAGACATACCCTAAACCAGTCATTACAAAAGGCAAAGCAGTTGCTCCAAAGACGCGGTAAATCGTCCAATTTGCAAAGGGCCAAGTAGGTGCTTTTTCAGTCAGTTCAAGCATGGCGCGTAACACTTGAACACGATGATTCTCCTGTTGAGTATTATCTTGTCCTGTAGATAAATTAGTAAGCAAACGGTCATATTCATCTTGTAACTCATCAGAAATTTTATAGATTGCTTTTTCGCGTGCTAGGCGCATGTTAACATGCGCCTGCCAAAATGGGAGGGTAAAAGAAAAAGGTACTAAAAAAATGTAAACAAATAAATAAATTAAATCTTCTGGGAAAACAGGAATCGAATACAAAAAACGCATGGCAATAAAAAGACCAAGCACTGCACACAGCCCGGCAAACTGAAAACCATAAGAAGTAATGGCATCAAAGGCACTGCTAAACCTTGAACGTGTAACGAGAATCGGCAAAGTAATATGACGATAAATACGATTGATATTTGCGGCACAAAGCAAGTGGCGAATAATGATAACAATAATCATGTACAACAAAACAAAGCGAGATAACTGCAATAGTACAGCCATCAACCAGTTTACTGAATACCAGCGTGTTCCCATATACGCTTGAACAAACATGAACCCTAGCACTACAACAAATGCGCCAACCAAAGTACCGATTCCCCACCAGTTTCTAGTTCGATGAAGAATTTGAGATGAACGAACAAGTCCCTGCCTCATTGATTGAGGCGCAAGTGGAATCACAATATTATATAATTTGGAAAGGGTATGGGGTTGCCAAACATAAAAGAAAATAATGACGGGGTGAACAATCCAAAACCCCACTTGATTAACTCTATCTTCAATACTATTTTTTTCTAAACCGCTTTTTGGAAAAAAAACATCAAATAAAATGGCGAGCAATATCGTGTAAATTAAAAACCATGACAGACTCAACAACCCTGCTTGCCATGGTTTGATTTTAATCTTTTCCAGAAATCGCCCCAACGGGTCTTTTCCGATAATATCAATTGGAGCAACCAATGTTTCCATTATCAACCTCCAATACAAAATTACATCTTCGCTAAAATCTCAACTGCATTTTGAATTCTGTACAAGCATTTTTCTCTACCAATCACTTCCATTGATTCAAACAATGGCGGGCTAACTTTTTGACCTGTAACCGCGACTCGCAAAATACTGAAGACTTGATTCGGACTCAAGCCTGATGATTCTACATACGCACGCATCGCTGACTCTGCTGATTCATGGTCAATGGACGAGAGGCTTGATAATATCTCCAAACATTTTTTTGCAATGTCAGCCGATTGTTTGGCATCGAGTCCTTTCGCGATTAAATCTTCGGGAATTGGGGTCACTTCTTCTTTGAAGAAGAATGCACCGAAAGAAATACAATCATCTAATGTGGTTAATCGCTCGCGGATTAATGGAATGATTTTTTGCAGGGTTTCATCGTTAACAGTCAAGCCTTCACGCGAAAAATAAGGTTTGAGACGAGCACCCAAGTCTTCAGTCGTAAAGAGGCGGATATGTGTAGCGTTGAAATGGTCAAGCTTTTGAAAGTTAATTGCGGCAGGTGAAGCAGTCAAAGAATCAATTGAAAATCTTTCTATCATTTGATTCATATTTAACACATCATCTTCGGCAACGCCCCAACCCATGAGTGCTGACCAATTCAATACGCCTTCGGGAGTGTATCCAAGATGTTGCATATCTTTAATAAAAATGGAATGACCATCTTTGATGGCATCTGCGGCTTCGCGTTTGCTCATTTTGCCTTTGCCACTCGGTTTGAGAAAAACAGAAAGATGAATCCAAATTGGCTCATCCCAACCAAACGCGCGGACAATATTTACATGCAACGGAAATGTGCCAAGCCATTCACTGCCGCGCAAAACATGCGTGATTTGCATTTCGTGGTCATCTACAATGGCGGCGAGATGATAGGTTGGCAATCCATCTGTTTTTATAAGCACATAATCATTTAGTTGTTTGTTTTCAGTTTTGATTTCACCACGCAAATGGTCATGGGCAATAGTCACGCCATCGTGTGGCATTTTGAATCGAACGGTATGTGCTTCGCCATTTGCGATTCGTTTTGCGGCTTCATCAGGTGAAATATTTCGGCATGTGCCATCATAGCGCGGGTTTTCTTTGCGCTTCATTTGTTCTTGACGTTTTTTTTCTAATGTATCTGGCGTACAAAAACATGGGTAAGCGTGACCAGTATTAATTAAAGTCTTTGCATGATGTTGATAAATATCTCTTCGCTCTGTTTGACGATATGGACCAAATTTTCCACCAATGTCTGGACCTTCATCGTATTCAAGTCCAAGCCAACGAAGCCCATCCATAATTTCTTGTTCGGCACCTTCAACAGTTCTTTTAATATCTGTATCTTCGATTCGCAGAATAAATTGCCCGCCTGTTTGTTTGGCGAGCAGATAATCATATAAAGCCGTGCGGGCTGTGCCGAGGTGCATGTGACCTGTGGGAGATGGGGCGATGCGTGTGCGTGCAGGTTTGATTGACAAAGATGACTCCATAAATATTTGGTCTCAATACGCCACAAAGAACAAGAGCGTGGTTACTCGACCAACAGATTATAAAAATTAAAAATCTAATTCTTTTTGGCGCATGACAACGGATTCCACTAAGCCGATGCCGAGCATGAGAGCGGTTAAGCCACTTCCGCCATAACTGATAAATGGCAATGGCAAACCAGATACAGGCAACAAGTTTAAGTTCATGCCGATATTAACAAACCCTTGAAAAAATATCAACGTTGCCATGCCAATCGCAATCATTGAGCCAGCCAAATCACGCGCTTTTTGGGCGGCACGAATACACCGCCAAACGATAAAAGCAATTGTGATGATGATTAATCCACCACCAACTGTGCCAAACTCTTCTGAACTTGCCGCAAAAATAAAGTCAGTGTGGCGCACTTTCAAAAAGCGTAATTGAGTTTGTGTTCCTTGATTGTACCCTTCCCCTAAAAAGCCGCCTGCACCAACAGCAATTAATGCTTGTTGAACGTTGTAACGATTTCCGTAGGTGTCGTTGGGGTCTGGCACAACAAAGTTAACGATTCTTTGTTGTTGATATTCTTGTAAACCAGGGATGCGCACACCAAGCACAGAAAGCACAATGACCGTGATTAAAAGAACTGCTCCAGCCGTTCCAGCGATTAATATCCAACGAAGTTCAATACCATTGACAAAAAGCATGACCGCCAAAATAACAGACAAAACCATGACGTTGCTTAAATTTGGCTGTAAGAGAATTAATATAATAATACCAGATGCCCACAAAACCGCACCGATGACCCATTTCAAATCTCGTGGTTGATATTGCACTGCTTCAAAGTAGCGCGCCAAAATGATAATGGCGATAATTTTGGCAAATTCCGTCGGTTGCAAAAATAACACGCCCACTTGAAACCAACGTTGTGCACCAAATGCAGTTTGACCAAAGCCCGTTAAGGTCAA
Source organism: Anaerolineales bacterium (assembly GCA_016789365.1). Classification (GTDB taxonomy): domain Bacteria; phylum Chloroflexota; class Anaerolineae; order Anaerolineales; family Villigracilaceae; genus Villigracilis. Next base: position 1,299 of record JAEURH010000088.1, on the reverse strand, counting down.
CAAGAAACCAATAATAACAATATAAATTGGGATGTATAAAGATAGCCAATAGCGATAATCTACCGAGGCGACTAAAATAATTAATGCCACACCTAACAATGCAAAATATACTTGCCGCAAAATTAAAGGTTGTAACACCTCGTTGCCCGCCACAGCAGAGCGAATCATCACTGTGCCAAAAGCAGAGGCAAGCACAATGGCACCTAATAAAAGAAAGTCAAAATTTCGCCAAGAAAGTCCGCGATTCATAAATTATTTCACCAGTGATAAACAGAGATGAACTGAGATTGATAATGATTATCTTTGTTTATCCCCGTCCATCTCTGGTTGATTAACTTACCCAGCACGATTACGAGTCACGCTTCGCAATGGAATATCTGCTACCAATCTTTGTTCACGTCCATCACGTTCTAAACCAATTTGCACAGCATCAGGGTCAATTTCAATATATTTTGAAATGGCTTTCAATAAATCATCTTTCAATGCTTCTAATTGTGCAGGCGTTAAGTCGGTACGGTCATGCACCAAAACAAGTTGTAATCTTTCTTTTGCACTCGCCGCGCTTTTTTTGCGTGTGAAAAAATTCATTTTATTTCCTCCCCGTTATTCGTTGAATGGCAGACCATAAACCACTTTGTGAATCTAAATCCATAAATGGAACATCTTGCCCTTGCAAGCGTTTGGAAATATTTCGGAAGGCTTGCCCTGCGCGACTTTTCGCGTCAGTGACTACGGGGGCGCCTTTGTTTGAACCGATAATGACGTTTTCATCTTCTGGCACGATACCGATGAGTTGAATGCCGAGCAAATCTAATACATCTTCGGCGGAGAGCATGTCATTATTTTTTACAAGTGTTGGATTCAAACGATTCAAAATTAATGATGGGTTGCCTTTTTCTTCCGCTTCTAAAATGCCGACGACTCTATCTGCATCTCGAACAGCACTTACCTCAGGGTTTGTGACTACTAAAACCCTATCTGCCGCGGCGATGGCGTTACGAAAGCCGCGCTCAATGCCAGCAGGAGAATCAATGATGACGAAATCAGTATCAGGCTTCAAGTCGTTACAGATGCGAACCATATCAGATGGCGAGACGGCATTTTTATCACGAGTCTGTGCGGCGGGAATCATATACAGCTCAGGATATTTTTTATCACGAATCATGGCTTGCTTTAATTTACATCTGCCTTCAATCACATCCACAATATCATATACAATGCGATTCTCAAGCCCCATCACCACATCCAAATTTCGCAACCCAATATCACCATCAATAAAAACAACACTCTTGCCATCCA
>JAEURH010000087.1:15487-15739 GCA_016789365.1 Anaerolineales bacterium | reverse complement strand
CGCAGGCTTAGATGAAAAATATCTGCAAAAATATATGTGGACATGGAAGCCACATTATTACGCCAGCGGATTCTCTTTCTATAATTATCCGTATGCGTTTGGCTTGTTATTTGCCACAGGTTTGTATGCTATTTATCAACAACGTGGTGAAGAATTTGTATCTGCCTATAAAAAATTATTAGCAACCACAGGTGAAGCGCGCGCCGCAGATTTAGCAGATACGTTTGGTATCAACATCCGCACCAAAAAATT
>JAEURH010000087.1:0-15477 GCA_016789365.1 Anaerolineales bacterium | reverse complement strand
CAGATAGTTTGGCGATTATCGGCAAGCGGGTGGAAAGATATTGTCAATTATAAAAATAAACCTGACAGGTCTTAAAGACCTGTCAGGTTTTGTAAAAAAGGAGAATAATGAAAAATAAAAAGTTTTTGTTTGCTTTTTCAATTCTTATTTTAGCAACATTGGCTTGTAATGCAACTTTGCCATCGAATGATGTTTCTACATTGCCGACTGCGCCATTTAATCCGCAGATACAGAGTGATGTCCCACGCACAGAAAATGATGTGCCAAGAATCTCCATCATTGAAGCAAAAGCGGCTGTGGAATCAGGTGAGGCAATATTTGTAGATGTGCGAAGTGCACAATCGTACGCTGAGCTTCATGCAAAAGATGCGATTTCTATTCCACTAGATGTGTTTGAAGCAAACATCAACAGTGTTGCGCTTGAAAAAACGGATTGGATAATCACCTACTGTACCTGACCAAATGAACACACGAGTGCCCGTGCGGCATTCTTACTCTTACAGAATGGTTATGAAAATGTGCAAGCATTATTAGGTGGGTTTGAAGCATGGGTGAATGCAGGCTATCCGACAGAGCCATAAATCATTGACCGCTGACGGCGGACGGCAGACCATAAATAAAAACGGTCTGCAGTCTATCGTTTGCGATCTGATATTACGAAAACGCCTGTATTCCCGTTTGTGCTCTACCTAAAATCAGTGCGTGAATATCATGCGTACCTTCATAGGTATTGACCGCTTCCAAATTCATCATGTGACGAATGACATGAAATTCATCAGAAACGCCGTTTCCGCCATGCATATCACGTGAGATTCTGGCAATGTCTAAGGCTTTGCCACATGAATTTCTTTTGACCAATGAAATTATTTCAGGTGTGGCTTTATCTTCATCGATTAATCGCCCAACGCGTAATGCACCTTGCAAGCCTAAAGTAATTTCAGTCATCATGTTGGCTAATTTCAATTGAATGATTTGATTTGCGGCAAGTGGACGACCAAATTGTGGGCGGTCTAATGTGTATTGTCTGGCGGCGTGCCAACAAAATTCTGCCGCGCCCAATGCTCCCCATGAAATTCCATATCTTGCTTTATTCAAACATCCAAACGGACCTTTCAAGCCAGAAACATTGGGTAATAAATTTTCATCAGGCACAAAAACTTCATTCATCACAATTTCGCCAGTGGCACTAGCACGCAAACTAAATTTACCTTCAATCTTTGGCGCGGATAATCCCTTCATTCCTTTTTCTAAAATAAAACCGCGAATTTCGCCGTCTAGTTTTGCCCATACTACAAATACATCGGCAATCGGCGAATTGGTAATCCACATTTTGTTGCCTTGCAAAATATATCCGCCATCTACTTTTTTCGCGCGTGTTTCCATACTAGATGGGTCAGAGCCATGATTGGGTTCTGTTAAACCAAAACAGCCAATTAATTTTCCGCTTGCTAATTTAGGTAAATATTTTTTTCTTTGTTCTTCAGTTCCATAAGTATAAATTGGATACATAACCAATGAACTTTGCACACTCATAGCAGAACGATAACCACTATCAACTCTTTCAACTTCGCGAGCGATTAATCCATACGAAACATGATTCAAACCCGCGCCTCCATATTCTTCGGGGATAGTTGAGCCTAACAACCCGAGGCTTCCCATCTCGTCCATAATTTCTCTGTGGAAAATTTCGTTGCGATTGGCTTCGAGAATGCGTGGCATTAATTTATCTTGACAGTATTTCCGCGCAGTATCCCGAATCATTCTTTCTTCGTCTGTCAGTTGGTCGTTGAGTAAAAAGGGGTCATCCCATTTGAAGGTTTGTTTGGTCATAAGTTCCTCAAGATTGGAGAATTAGAGATTAGAGATTGAGATTTGTTTTTAGATGGTGGTATTGTATCAAAAGCGATGTGAAAGTTAAATTAAAAGTTGAAGAAACAAAAAACAATCTCAAAGTCAGAAGTGAAGCGGAAAATAAAAAGAGGATTCGCAAGTTTGCAAATCCTCTTTACGCATTACGAATTAAGCATCACGCATTTCCCGTCAACCAACCACGCAATTCCATCGCAGTGACAACACGGTCAATTGCAACCATGTAAGCGGCATCGCGCGTGTAAACTTTTTCTTCCAAACTGCGATTCAGCACGGCATTGAATGCGGCAGTCATTTTTACATCAAGGCGACGAAGCACGGCATCTTTTTCCCAATAATAATTGGCATCATTTTGCACTTGTTCAAAATAAGAAACGGTGACGCCACCAGCATTACATAGAAAATCTGGAATGACGAAGACATTATTTTTCTTAAAGGCTTCATCGGCTTCGGGTGTGGTGGGACCATTTGCACCTTCGGCAACAAGTTTTAGATTTTTAGAAACTTTCTTGACAGTTTCTTTTGTGATTTGACCTTCCAACGCGGCAGGGATTAATACATTCACATCTGCTTCAAGCCATTTATCACCATCAGTCACTTCGTAGCCAGAATCTAATGCTTTTTGTTTATCAACTGTTCCATATTGGTCAACGATAGACATTAAGAAGCGTGGGTCAACACCACCTTTTTTGCTATAGGTATATGCTTTTTTATCGTGGCGGTCGTAACATGAAACACAAGCCACTGTGCCACCAAGAATTTCCACAAACCCAATCGCGGCATATTGAGATACATTTCCAAAACCTTGTAAAGCGGCAACAGAATTTTTCGGGTCAAGATTAATGTGCTTCATGGCTTCACGCACTGTATAAATAACACCGTAACCTGTGGCTTCTGTGCGACCTAATGAACCACCACCACCAACAGGTTTGCCCGTGAAAACGCCAGGCGTGTATTGACCAACAAGCCTTGAATATTCATCCATCATCCAGCCCATCATTTGAGGCGTGGTACCAATATCTGGCGCAGGCACATCATTGCGTGGACCGATATTTTTCCACATGGCTTGTACCCAACCTCGGCATAATGTTTCTTTTTCAGTTGTAGATAATGTAGATGGGTCAACCACCACGCCACCTTTACCACCACCTAATGGAATATCTGCCACTGCACATTTCCACGTCATCCATGTTGCTAAGGCGCGCACTGTATCTAGCGTTTCATCAGCCGCAAAACGAATGCCACCTTTGTTTGGTCCACGCGCATCATTATGTTGCACGCGAAACCCTTGAAACACCTTCAACGAGCCATCATCCATCCGCACTGGAATACGGAAAGAATATTCTCGTTGGGGCCAACGTAGAATTTGTGCAATTTCGTTATCAAGTTGCAGTAACTTTGCAACTGTATCAAACTGAATTTGAGCCATATCAAACGCATTGATTTTTTTTACCATACACATTCTCCTCAGTGAATTTAGAAAAAAATAAGCGGGCATTCCGCTAGGGGGTGCCCGCTTTCAAAAAATATCTTATGAAGCACACTGGTACCAACACTGCCCGTGAGTCATCATTGCTTAAACTTTACCATGAGATTTGTTAACAAGTCAATATGACTTTCAGACAAATTTCGGTCTGCGTTTTTCAAAAAATGCTTTCACCCCTTCTCGATGCCCAAGCGACTTACCCGCTTCTTCTTGCAGGATTCCTTCGTTGGATAAGACCTCTTCCAAATTTGGGAAAACTGCTTGGTTAAAGGCTTTCTTCCCCAATGCAAACGCCTCACGCGGACCTGCAACCAGCTCCTGCACCTTCTGCCTTATCAATGCCTGATAGTTAAACCCGCCCACCAAATTCACCATCCGCCATTCATACGCCAACTGAGCCGAAATCTTTTGATTGGAATAAAAATATTCTTGCGCTCTGCCTAGCCCAATATAATGCGGAAGAAATAATGAAACTCCAGAATCTGGTGCAAGACCAATACCGCTGAAACCAACTACAAAATAAGCATTTGATTTTGCGATTCTCAAATCACATGCCAAGGCGATTCCAAATGCCGCACCGGCACATGCTCCGTTGACTGCGGCAATGACTGGTTTACCCATCTTTCTGATTTGTAAAATCAAGGGGTTGTATGTTTTATCTAAATGTTCACGATATGAAACAGATTCACCTTGCTTCATTTCTTTTATATCTTGCCCAGCACTGAAAGCATTGCCTGAACCTGTAATGACTACACACTTTACTTGTGAATCATTTTCTGCATCCACAAGTGCTTGGTGTAAGGCTTGGGTCATTTCCATGTTGAAAGAATTGGCACGTTCAGGGCGAGATAATGTTAGGGTGACAGAACCAGATTGAAAGTCAGAAAGAAGCGTTGTCATTGAGTCTCCAGAGGTGTGGGTGCGTCGCACTTATGTTAATCAGAAATATCTAAAAGACAAAATAAATCTTGTTAAGCAAATTATATTTTATCGCAAAGGTGCGACGCACTCTGCCCTTAAACAAACAGTCACCTTAAAGGTGACTGTCGTTCAAATCATCGTCTATTTGGTCATCATCGCCGCTATCGGTTTCGTATTCAACGGCTTCGCCATCAAGATATACCCACAGCAACAATACCTGACCTTCTTGTGTTTCTACATTTCTCGCCGCAAGAATTGGGGCAGTTTGTTCAAGACCCATTTCGTTGCGATAATGCAAATGAATTGTGTTTTTGTTATGCCAAGCGTTGTAACATCTTTCTACAAGTGCATTGCCATTGAATGTTCGCAAGCGCGTTAACGCTGGCACAGATAAATGCGGGCTTTCGTTCAAACCCATTGCCCAACCGTCATTGACATGCTCAAAGATTGGGGGTGGTCCTTCAATAATTGTAATTTTGTCGTCCATAGTTTTTAACCTTGAGCGGAATCCTACCACAAGACAAGTGATTCAACCTTTCAGAATCTTATTAGAATTTTTATTGATTTATTAGGATCTCAGATTGAAGTTTGCAAATTTGCGAATTGAAATCCGCGCTCCGACAAAGCCACCATTTTGCAATACTTTTTTCTTGCATACCATCTTTGCAATAGGTATACTATAGCCTACTTATGCCTCCAGAAAAAATTGGGCGATACGAAATCAAATCGGAACTTGGTCGTGGCGGGTTTGCTACGGTTTACCTTGCTTATGACCCACGCTTTGAGCGTGAAGTGGCAATCAAATTTTTGCCACCCGAATTAATGCACGCTGACCCACAATTCCGTACTCGTTTTGAGCGCGAAGCCAAAATCATTGCTCAGCTCGAACACCCATCAATTGTGCCAGTGTATGATGTAGGCGAAGAAAATAACCAACCATATTTTGTGATGCGTTACATGGGCGGCGGTTCATTAGCAGAAAGAATCAAAACAAAAACCTTTACAGTGGCTGAAGCCGTAAAATTGCTTGAGCAAATTGCGCCAGGCATGGATGAAGCCCACGCCAAAGGTATTGTGCATCGTGACTTAAAGCCTGCCAATATTTTATTTACCAGCAAAGGCACGCCATTAATTTCAGATTTTGGGATTGCAAAATTTTCACAGGGCGAAGCGGGCAATGTAACAGGCAGTGCCATTATCGGCACGCCAGCATACATGGCACCTGAGCAAGCCTCTGGTGAAGCCGTTGATGGCAGAACTGATATTTACGCGCTTGGCGTTATCTTATATGAAATGGTGACAGGCAAACAACCGTATCAAGCCGATACACCTTTGGGCTTGGCAATTAAACACGTCACTGAGCCTGTGCCGCACATTTTAGAAGCCGACCCTAGCCTGCCAACATGGATGGAAAAAGTCATATCCACTGCAATGGCAAAAGATAAAGATGACCGCTTCACAACTGCGGTCGAACTGGTCGAAACCATCAAAGCGTTTCTTCGCGGAGAAACTCCGCCGGAGCGTCAATCTCCTACTACTATCAAAGTCTCGCCTTATAACAAAACGACTGTTTCAAAGAAACCAATTGAATCTACGCAACCAGCCCAAAAGCAGAGAAGTTGGTTGCCTGTTCTTGTAATTGTAGGTTTGTTGGGAGTCATCGTTTTGGGTGGTGGATACTTTTTGTTGAGCAGTGGCATGTTGCAGTCAAATAATGAAGCGACAATTCCATCGCCGACAATTTCATCACCAGCAGAAACATCTGCGCCGATTGTTATTGAAGTCACTGCTACATCATCTGGAGAAGTTGAACCCACTGCAACGGTTGAATCCACACAACAAACATCATCATTACCTGTAATTGGTGGTGCCGACAAAATTGCGTTTGTCAAAAGTGGTGATATTTGGATAATGAATGTAGATGGCTCTGAATTGCAAGCAGTGACAAATGATGGCGTTAAGAAATTTAATTTGCAATGGCTACCCGATGGCAAAACCATTCTTTACATGACTGGCAAATCTGTCAAAACAGTTGATATTGAAACGCTACGCGAAGAAGTGATAATGAGTTATCAAGCGGCTGAGTTTTTCGATTCATTTCAAGTTTCACCTGATGGCAAACAAGCCGCATTTGCCATCAACCGTGAATTATTTGTTGTAGCGTATGATATTGAAAAATTACGCACAGCCACGAACAGAAATCATTTGCTCGATATGAAAGGCTGTATCTTTTATAACGAACTCGCCGTAAAAAGTGCTTTGTGGTCTGATGATGGCACACGCTTGGCGATTAAATATCTCGCCAACAAAGGCGGCGTGCGCGTGGATACGATTCGTATCATTGACATAACGCAATGCGACAAATCAGAACCGATTCGTTTGGATGAATTTCCGCTTGGGCGTTTTGACTTTAATGATGTGATTGAAAACTTTTCATGGGATGGTGATTTGCTTTTCTTTATGAACAGCCCCAAACGCAATGGCGGTTTTGGTGATTTGCTTTTTTATAATTCGTTCACCCACAAGTTTGAATACTTTGCTCCGTATGAAGGCAATTGCTGTTATCGTGATGCAACCTTTAGCCCCGACGGCACACATGTCATTTTTGCATTTCAAGATATTCGCCTCGCTACCGAAAGCCCAATCAATTTATATTATTTACCTATTGATGCGCTTTCCACAAGACGTGTGCTTGAACCGCTTCCTCTGCCTGATAAATTTTTCAACCTTCGCAACGATGCCCCCGTGCCAGCATTAAGACCCGCTAAATAATTTTCTTCAAAATCTTTTTCACCAAACTTGGTCCTTCATAAATCAACCCTGTATAAATTTGAATCAACGTCGCCCCAGCATCGAGGCGGCGTTTTACATCATCTGGATTCATAATTCCACCAACACTCACAATCGGAATTTTTCCATTCACATGCTTTACTGTTTGATGAAGAACCGCTTCGCTCTTACCCCTAAGCGGTTTGCCGCTTAACCCACCTGATTCTATCCTCAGGCTTGATTCGACTCCATCGCGTGAAAGCGTTGTATTGTTGACAATGATTCCATCCATATTAGAATCTATAATCACATCAATTGCATCATACAATTCTGATTCTGTTAGGTCAGGCGCAAGCTTTACAAGAACTGGAATTTTCTTTTCGTATTGTTTTTCTTCTATTTTTCGTTGTGCATCAATTTGATGTAGCAAACTTTCCAACGCTTTTTTGCCCTGCAAATCTCTCAATCCAACAGTGTTTGGTGAGCTGATGTTAATCGTCAAATAATCGGCATATTCTGAAAGCAACTGCATCAGAGATAAATAATCTAATACCGCTTCTTCATTCGGTGTGGATTTATTTTTTCCGAGATTGATTCCTAAAATAATATTTGAACTTCGCCAACGTGCGAGCATTAATTTATTAAGCGGTGTGGCTTTTTCAATCGGCTTGAGTCTTTTCTTTACATAATCCGCACCATAATTTGGGAAGCCCATGCGATTAATCACGGCTTCGTCTTCTGTCAAACGAAACACACGCGGTTTGGGATTCCCTTCTTGCGCCAAAGGTGTGACTGTGCCAACTTCAATGTGACCAAATCCCAAAGAAGAAAGCCCAGCCAATGCAATTGCATTTTTATCATAACCTGCCGCCAACCCAACTGGATTTTTGAATGTGAATCCAAAGGCTTCCACGGGGTTGGGTTTTGTTCTATACATTAATTTAAGAATTAAATTGGAAAGCGTTAAACTACCCGTAATTCGTAATGCGTGAAGCGTAAGGGCATGAGTTAATTCAGGTTCGAGTTTGAAAAGAAGTGGACGAAGAATTTTATACATAACATTTCAATTATCGCACAATATATTGATTCATATTCCATGACCCCGTAGGGGTCAAATGATTATAGATTGTGATTATGAAAAATATAAACCCCAAAGGGGTGTCATAGACAGTTAAAAAACCTATGTCATCCCTACGGGATTTGTTTAATTTGAATCTAAATTTCTATAATCATATCATCCCTTCGGGATTGTTAAACATAAAGCCACGTTACAAGTGTGAATTACAAATGCTGAATTAGAATTTCTTTTGCCCGCTTTTCGTCAAAAAGTATTGCACAATTTCTTCTTCGGGATGTGGCACATTCATCAGTGCAAACATCGCCGCCAATTCGCCACGATGATGCGTGTTGTGATTGGGTGGTTGCACCATCATTTGCCACAAAGGCAATGTAAAAGTTTCACCTTTTGGGTTGGTATAAGAAACATCTTTCAACAAACTATCTTCAGTTTGTTCTGCAACAAAGTTACGCATATTTTTTTCAACATCAACCCAATACATTTTTATAGATTCAACTGTGGGAAAATCTTTTGCATCTAAAATACTAGCAGGTTCGCCGCGCCAACGTTGGGGCCACATGCGTTCAGAACTCATCATGTGAACAATCACAGCGTGAACACTTTCCCATGAGTGACCATGTTTATAAAATAGTTGTTCTTCAGTTAATGTTTCAGCAACGGCGACATATCTTTTGTTTGCCCAATAGTTGTAATCGTAAAGTTCTTGAAGGTAATGTACAAGATTCATTTTTTCTTTATATCTCTCGGAATTAAGTTTTTACCAGATACATACGCGCCGACAATCATAGCAAGCACACATAACATAAAACTAAATAACACAGCCGTTTCAAAACGACCTTTCACTAATGCTTCTAAAAGAGGTAGTTGTTGTACATCAATGAAATTCATTTTAAAAGATGTCGGAATCAAAGAGCCAATCATTGCGCCTAAAAATGCTCCGAATGCCATACCAGTGTATGCGCCAATGCTCACGCCACCTGTTGTACCAGCAGTTCTTGCAGTTAAGTATCCAGTCAATATACCTGTGACAATTCCAAGCACGATTCCGATGATTGCACCTATTATCATGCCCTTCAATGAAAGCGTGATTGCGCCTAGACCAAATCCTAAAATTCCGCCAAAAATTGCGCCGATGAGAATTCCTAACTTGATGCTTTTTTGAATCAATGGGTCTTGCATGGTTACCTCTAGTTTTGAAGAAACTTTCTTGTCTCTTCTATTTTATCTTTATCTACTTTGTTTGTTGATTCCCAATAATCTAACAACTCGCTTATCGTCAGCACAGCATGTAAATTAAAACCTGCTTGACTTAATGATTCTTTTGCCCCGGATTGTCGGTCTATCAAAACGACTATATCTTTAACTACTAGCCCCGCACTGGTCAATTTTTCAATCGCTTCAAACTTACTTCCACCTGTTGTGGCGAGGTCGTCAATTATCAAGACCATTTCACCTTGATGATATTCGCCTTCAATATCCGCCTTTGTGCCGTACGTTTTTGTCTCTTTGCGTGGGTAAATCATTGGGTAATTTCCTTGCAAAGAAATGGCAGTAGCAATTGGAATGGCGGCGTAAGGCAAACCTGCAATGCGAGAGAATTGGAGATTAGAGATTAAAGACTTGTAAGACTCTGCAACTTGACTTAACAATTTTGGATGCGAAATGATTTGGCGCAGGTCAATATAAATGGGAGAGACCAAGCCTGATTTCAAGGTGAAACTTCCAAACTTGATACAGCCAGCAGAAAGTAATTCGTTAGCGAGAGAGGCGAGGGAAGGATTCATAAGTGTAAATATTTCAGAAAAGCAATTTTACAAGTAAAATCAATTATAACGCTTCCAAAATATCCACAGTGGAGATTTTCATGAATTTACAAGAACTACTCAGAATTTCAAGCCGTACTTTCGCAATTGGCATTGAACGCTTGCCACAAGCATTGTCTAATGCCATCACAATTGCGTATTTGCTTCTGAGAGTTTCTGATTATCTTGAAGATAACGAAGATATGGATGCAAATGAAAAAATTGACTTATTAAATCTATGGATAAAGATACTACGAAAAGAAGCACCTGTCGAAGAATTAACCAAGCATCTTTCTGGAGCGAATCAAGAAAACCCCGATGCGCTCGTAGCACAACAAGCCCAAGATATTATTATACAGTTACACGCGCTACCACTTGTTTTACAAGAAATTATTATTCATCATGTGATTAAATCTACACAAGGGATGGCACGCTGGACAAAAACAGGACCAAAAGTTGATAATGAAGCAGACCTTGATGACTATATGTTTGAAGTAGCCGGGCGTGTCGGGTATCTAGTTACTCAGTTGTTTGCATGGCACTCAGATGAAATCCGCCGCAAAGAAAAAGAAATTATGCCACTTGCCCGTGAGTTTGGATTGGGGTTACAAACTGTAAACATTATTCGCGGCTTACGCGAAGATTTTGACCGTGGTTGGGTTTACGTTCCTAATAATTTTCTATCAGAAGTTGGCATTTCTTCAGAACAACTTTTTGACCCTTCCTGCCGCCAGAAAGCCTTAAGAGTTTTAGATTTACTTACCAACAAAGCAGAACGTCATCTCAAAAACGCATTGCAATACATAAAATTTTTACCATGGTGGGAATATGGAATCAGAATTGGTTGTATATTACCTCTGCTCTTTGCAATTCGCACACTTTCACTTAGCCGCAATAATGCACAAGTGTTTGAAAGTGAAGCAAAGATGACTCGCGAAGAAGTAAAAAAGATTGTTTTACATTCTACGCTATGGGGTTGGTCAAATTTTTGGTTAGACCGTTATTACAATAAATTAAGTGCTACGGGGGAATAATTGTATGTTTATTAAAGTATTCAATTTCTTCTAAAACCCAACATCTCATCGCGTAAATCTGCGGCGGCTTTGGCGGGGTTATTTGCGCGTGAAATAGCACGCGAAACTGGAATCAACATACCTTTACCATCTTTTCGCAAACCAACTTTCATCGCAGATTCTAAATCACCGCCTTGTGTGCCAACACCGGGAGTCAGAAACCATAAATTCGGCACAGCCTCGCGAATTTTTTTCATCGCATCCAAATGTGTTGCACCAACCACAATACCCACATTATTTTTTTCATTCCACTGTTCGGCAAGTTTAGCAACATGAAGATATAGCGGTTCATTTCCATTTACAGTTACATCTTGCAAATCACCAGAACCCGCATTCGATGTTTTGCATAAAACAAAAACACCTTTTTCACGGATTTGAATAAATGGCTCTATTGAATCTTTTCCGAGATATGGACTTAATGTGATGCAATCTACACCCAATGATTCAAATGCAGATTGGGCATACGCCTCAGCAGTAGATGATATATCACCACGCTTCGCATCTAAGACTATCGGGATGAGTGAACCCATTCGGTCTGATTCTTCTCTGACGGCTTGTATTACTTCTTTTAATGCTGTCCAACCCTCTGCGCCGAAAACTTCAAAGAATGCGGCATTGGGTTTATATGCTGAGGCGTAGCGAGCTGTCTGTTTGACAAGATTCATGCAAAATCTTAGAGCAGAGGCGGCGGTTGGTGCGTCAAGGTCAGAGATGTGCGGGTCAAGCCCCACGCATAAAAGGGAAGATGAATCGTCAGCTCGTTTTTCTAAAAATGTAAAAAATGATTCCATGTTCTACTCAATAAATGTTTCCCATTTGGTTGTATTGTTTTGAATAAAATTTCGATAAAGTTGGTCCCAATAAAACGGATTCCAAATATTGGCACCATAACCGCGGCATTCTGCAAAGAAAAAATCAGCGGGGATGGTATCGGGCAAATCACAAACTGGTGATGCATTATTATCTGGCGAAGTAGGCACATTGCCTTCACGAGTATTGGTTAAGTTTGGTGTGGGGATACAATCTTCAAACCAATTGCCAAACACATTGCCATCCGGTAAACGGCAGAAAGATTTATCGGATTCTTTTGCGAGTGTATATGTAAATGCGTCGTATATCTTTCCGTTTGGATTAATTAGACGAATCGTTTCGCCTCCATCACTTAATAACAAATTGGTTTCAAGGCTATAAAAGACAATGCGTTGATTAGGTTTTAAGATGACATCAGGCAAAGAGAATGAGGTTGAATTTAATTTATCTAACTTCCAACCACGTAAACTAATATCAATTGGGCTGAGATTTTTAATTTCAATAAACTCATCATAGACATCTGTGCGTCCATCTTGATTCCAGTCAAAGCCTGGGCGCGCCAAAATTTCGTTGATGATAGGGCGCGGGTCAATTGGGAAGGTTGGTGTGAAAGTAATAGTAGGTGCGCGGGAAGGTGTGGGCGTGGGTCCAATTGAGTTGCTGTTCTTCGGCGTGCCAAGAATGTTTCCTCCGTTGGCGTTTCTGCCATTGCGTTTTGTGCCGTTGTTTGTAATCCACGCACTATCACTGTCAGCAGTGTTTAGAATGCGTTCCATTGTGCCATAAGTGGTGGCGCTACCAGCGGGCCATGTGCCGCCGTTTCCATTGGCGGTATCAATGATTCTATTTGCTGAATCATACAAGGTAAGTGCCTCGCCACTATTTGATAAAGCATTGCCTGTATAAATTTGGTCGGCAGGGATATCGGATACGGTTGTATCATCCGTTGCATTTGCACCACGTTCTAGCAAGAAATATCCACGTGCAGGGATGATTCCAACGAGTGAGATGTTTGGTGTGCCATCTGAAGCAGTGATTCTCCAACCTGTGATGTTGATAGCGGCATTGGTTGTGTTATAGAGTTCTATCCATTCATCATCTGCTAGACCAGATGCTGTGCCTGCCCAAGCAACTTCGTTGATGATGACGGAGCGGACACCTAAAGGTGTGGCAGTAGCAGTAACAATTGGAGTAAACGTTGGAGTGACTGTAAAAGCTAAATTTCCACTGCCAGGTGTTCCGTAAATTGCGTTGCCAGCCGCATCTAACCCTGTACCAGCAACGCCAGTGAGCCAACCAAAATCATTATCTGTGGAAGGAGTTGACCCAGAAAGATAACGTTCCATGGAAGCAGCATTCGCCCCGCCACCAGCGGGCCACGAGCCTACATTCGAGTTTGCAGTATCTATAATTGTTCCATCAGGTTTACGTAAACGAAGTAAGTCATTTGTATCTGCTAATGCCCCCGTATAAATTTGATTTGCAGGCACAAGGATATTGCTGACTGTTTGATTCGAGCCACGTTCTAACAAAAGAAATCCATTGGCTGGGATGATGCTACTTAGAACAATATCTACACTGCCACTCAAGTTGACCAAACGCCAACCTGTAAGGTCTATGGGCCATGGACGGGTGTTATACAGTTCTATCCATTCATCATCAGGTGAGGCACGTGTACCAGCCCACGCTACTTCGCTGATGATGACTTGTCCGGGCGCGGGGGTGAGGGATGGGGTAAGTGAAAAGATAGGTGTGTTTGTAATGGTAGGCGTGAGAGACGGAGTTAATGTATCTGTTGGGGTAAAGGTATTTGTTGGCGTAGGGGTTGGGCAAATTTCAAATATAGTAATATTATCTAAACGCAAATTTCCGCCTGTTGCACCATAACCGTATAACCTGAACTTTGTATTTGAGCTATTGTTAATTCCCGTAATTGAAGATAAATCATATGACAAACTATAAAAATTTGCATCTCTTGTTAGGGAAATTGTATTAAAAGGCGTAAATGAAATTCCGTCTGTTGAATAGTGTATTTCTAATGTAGATGGACCCGTAGCAGTTGAACGGTAATCAAAACTAAATCTTATATCACTACGAGCTGTTGTATCTACCGCAAATTCTACATAATCATTTGCATCAAATACGGATGCCCAGCCTGAAAAACTAATTGCTCTATCTGGGTTTCCAGCAAAGAAAGTGTATGGAGGTATTGAAGGCGTTACCCCTAATCCATTTGAAAAAATACCTGAGCCCGTTGTTGGTAAAACAGTATCAGATGTTCCATCCCAAAACGTCCACTGCGTAATGACACCGCCCGGGCAAGCCATATTCGGCTTCGCTTCCACATCCCCAACCTTCGGAGCGAAGAGACCCGCACACAAACCAATGAGCAGAATCAAAACCAATGCAAAGCGTGGAAATTTATGTTGAGCAAACATGAAAATGATTCAGTGGAGTCAATGGCTGACGAAGCAGAATCAAATATCCGCAAGCGTGAAGCGATACATCCACCTTGAAATTATACCCCTGCTATTAAAACGTCCCGCAGGTTAATATAGAATCATCAAATGACTCTTAAGAAACCTGCGGGACGTTATTCAATTATGCGGCTGTTGAAAGTGGCGCGCGCGGTTCAATCACCAACTTAATTGCCGTGCGAACTTTTTCATCAATCTCAACATCAACAAACTCAGGGACACACGTCACGTCAATCCCATCGTTTTTGAGATAACTAGATGCAAGCACCAACGCTTTCACTGCTTGGTTCACCGCGCCTGCACCAATGGCTTGCACTTCTGCCCGTTTGTGTTCACGAATGACTCCAGCAATGGCGCCTGCTACTGCCGAAGTACGGGAGTTGGCTGAAACTTTGATCATATCCATGGCAACCTCCCAAGGTTGTTATAAAGAGGACAAACTTACAAAGCGCATTGTATAAGAGAATCAAGTGTATTTATAATATTCTTATGGATTCGTAATAATAGTAGGGGCTGTGGATAGTGTGGATAAATTAATGATGAATTAATTCAACCCTATATATTGGATGAAGTGCAACGCTTCACCCCAAACGTGGGGTTGGGTGCTGAACCTCAACATTTTTTTTGTGTGGATATTTTTCGGATAACTTATCCACAAAGTTTTATAACAAAAACAGAACTTTGCTTGATTTTTCCATATTTCGGTTTTATAAAAAAGCACCCCCCATATATGGTGGTTTGGATTTATTAACTTGTCTGACCTTTTCTCTCATAAACTAGGGTACTATCCACAGACTTGGGTAGTTTTCCACAGTTATAGGGCAGTTATCCACAGTTTTGAGGGTCGTGGAAAAGTGGTTGTCTAAACATATACCCCAAAATGTGGGCTTGTTGGCTAACATTTCGGATAGTTTTTCTTGTAGCCATTGTTTTAGCCACAGAGCACTCAGTAAGTACAGAGAGTTGTAATTGCTTTTCTCGTTTCCCTCTGTGACCTCTGTGGCTATACATTTATGCTCTTACATTCTTTCCATAACCTGCTTGAACCAAAAACTTCCCATCTTCAAAAGCAGTTTTGCCTCTTAATACAACTTTTTTGACCTTTCCTTTTACTTTCCAACCTTCAAACGGAGTCCAGCCACATTTTGTGAATTGATTTTCGGCTTTGATTTCGTAGGTTTCGTTTTCATCT